>DAOUWQ010000022.1 GCA_030667035.1 Candidatus Heimdallarchaeota archaeon
AGAGCTAATAATGACATTTTACGAACTACCCAATCTTCATCTTGTAAAGCTTTAACCAGAAGGGGAATCGTAGCTTGTAAATCTCCTGCATATGTTTCAGACATTTGCCTAATATTCCAAGCTGCATCTTGTCGGGTTTCTGTATCGTCTGAATTTAAATTGTCTAAAAGTAGATTTAATTTCTCTTCAATATCTTTATTTTCTATTTTAACCATTTTAAATTCCTCAATTTAGCTCAAATAATATTTAGTAATATTAGTTGGGTATCAAAATACTTTGTGGAAAAATATTAGTGTTGAAATAAAATCACTTCAGTATAGAATTTAAATGAAATCCTTAAAAGTGTAATATTATAATGTTGTATTGCAATTTTAAGAGGAAATTTGAAATGACTGATATGAAAGATAAATATATTCAAGTTACAGAAAATGTCTTTACAACCTTAGCTACAAGAAAAGAGTTCAGAGGAGATCTTCGTCCAGCTAATACTTCACTTATGACGTGTATTTCTTTACCCGGTGAATTGGTTTTTGTTGATTGCGGGATGAACATTGCTTTTGCCAAGGAATTTAGAGAGGATATGGAGAAACATTTTGCTAAAAAAACTTCTCATCTTATTCTGACCCACATGCATGAAGATCATTTTATGGCTATGGAAGTTTTTAAAGATGTTAAAATTGTTGCTCCTGAGATTGGAGTAGAAATTATAAAACCAGATGTTCTTAGTCCTCCTGAAGATATTCACATTCAATTAGCTAAAAATGCAGAAGAATATTCGGATTCTGCAGAGATAGTTTCAACGATAAATAATGGTTTATGGTTTTTACCTAACACTCCTTATGCAAATGAAATGACAATTGGACCTGAAGGTCATGAACTAGTGATAAAAGTAACCGGTGGACATTCCAAAGATTCATCCTATATTTATTCTGCTAAGGAGAAACTAGTCTGCACTGGTGATAATATTGTTTCTAGTTATGCACAATACGTCTTTGATCCATTAGTAATTGATGTCTATAGGCACTGGGAATCATTAGATGTTGAACATTTCATAACCGGTCACGGGTCCATCGTTGATAAAAAATTCATCAGCAATGTAAGAAAATATTTTGAAGAGCTTTTTTCAACTCTCAAACAGCTCAAAAAACAAAATATTCCTTTGGCAGAAATTGCTACCCATCCAGACCTTCCTGAGTATTTCGGTAGAAAAGAAAAAGGTTGGGTTGAAGGTGGTGCCATGCACACCAAATGGCTCGAATTTGTTATCAAAGTTTGGTACGAAAAATTTACCTAAAGATAGAGGGGTAATTATTCATCCCCTACCTTTATTCTTTTTTCAACAATTATCTCGACGGTTAGAATGAAATTAAGCAAAATGAAGACATTCTGGAAAAATTTATATTTAATTCTAATGTTTATGTACTTGGAGGGGTTCTAATGATAGAACATGTTCATAAACATATTTTAGATGAACTTAACACAAATGCTCGTACTGATATAATATTCGTTATAGTATCCATTTCTTTGAATCTAATTACTTTAGCAATAAATAGTGCTATTTCAGTGATAGACGATTTAGTAGGCTATATTGTATTTGCTATATTTGCTGTTTTGATAATCATAGTGAATTTAATTGCTATCGTAGGATTATCAAAAGGAAAACAAACAAGAGGTAAATTGCTTAATGGGCTCTTAAAGTTATATGATGATCAAGAAGTATCTGGTTATTATGATACGTCAATTCTTGAAGCATACAATATAAGATATACTCTCTTCACTATTGCTGTCGTTGCGACAGGAGTAGTTGCATTGATTGTACCATTAGTTGTATTAACCCTCTGGTAGCAGTATTATTCATTTGAGATACAAAAATATCATTCGTCTTGAATTTTACCTTTCAATCAAATAAAATCAGAAATCGAAAGGTGAATCCCATTCTTCAATTTGTATTTCATTATATGCTACATTTGTTTTGAAAAGGACTAAATTTAGTTTGAAAGCAATATCAATACTAATTTTCATTTCACCATCTTGAATAGCAAGAATAGCAATATTTTCATTTATTGTTATTTCGAGAACATCAGACCAAGACTCACCTTTTGGAATTGTTCCCAAGTCATTCACTCCATGACCCAAAACAATGCCATTAAGAGTGGCTAATTCATCGAAATTTTGCCCCGTTATTGTTATTGTGATTGATAAATTAATGATATCATAAACTCCGTTGTTAACTATCTCGAGAGGTGTATCTGTTTCTATATGTCCTGAGAATCCTCCGATAAGTATTCTAGAAATATCATTAGTTAAAACTGTATCACCAACAGTATAACTCACATTATTCTTCGTGTAAAGCAATGTCCCACCCAATGTTGCACCTAAGATAACTACAATGACAATCGGAACAACAATTAAAGTAATTTTGACTCCTTTTTTCATAATACATCAAATAAATGAGCGTTCAAATGAATATTAGCTTTTCTTCTTACTAATTGTCTTTTATAACAGCTATTTCTTCAATAAATAAAGGGAAAAAACCTATTAGATTTGATTTGTTAGAGAGGAGAATTGATAGGTTAAGAAATGAACCCTTCAGAAGTTGAATAGCTTTAGTGCACAAGTGTCCAATAAAATGCAAACAAAATAAGAGAATTCTTATATCTTGTTTAGTTGATTTAAGTTATGAATCGGAAAGAGAGACAAAAGAAATTCAAAATAGGCATTGAATATTTACAGCAAACAGGTCTCAATTTAATTGTTCAGACATCAGTAAGCAAACTCGTTTTTAAACCGGGTTCAATTATTGAAAATAAGGAAGAAGAGACATTATCATTACCTTATACTGTAAAGAAACATCTTGGTGGTATCTATAATTTAAGTGAAACACTAAGAAAACGATATCAAGTGAGCACTGAAGTAGATCTTCAAAGATTAGTTCGTATCTGTGCAATTCTCATTACTGATTTTAATGGCCCTGATAGTGATGATACACCAAAAATTCTTTTCAAAAGTCTAAGAACTTTTATGCGAGAAAAATCAAATCATACTGGTTGGGAAATTGTCATTGCTCTTCAAACACTTGATAACATCCTCGGTTTCCGAAAACAAAGAAAGTTTACCGAGTATTACAATTTAGCAGGTATTCTTAATACCCATTTTAATATCTGGAAAGAATTAGAAGCATTTTCAACCTTTACTATAGATGATCTTTAGTTTTTGTTTTGCAATGCAATAGATGAAAAAAAATAACTGATAAACTTGAGAGAGAGGAGAAAGGAATGGTTATTAGGGAAACCTCGCCCTCAAGTTGTAGTGCTAAATTCTTGTGATGTTATTGTTTTATTGAATAATATCTCTGATGAGATTATGAATTGTAACTTTTCTCTAATTCTTTAGGAATGTCTATTTTTGTGCTAATGGCCATCCATCCGGCAAATTGCATTACATGATTGATTCCTGACCAATCTAATTCTACAATTTTATCTAGTGTTTCTTCATCAGCATTTTCAAACATTTGAATGACTAGATTATCTATGTCACGATCCAATTTTGTTGCTAATTCACTGAAGCTCTTACCGTCACCTTTTTTATCATAAAATTGGCCGACTAATAATCTTATAACTTCCCAAACTGGGCACTCTTCTCCACCAGAGCAATCTCGATCATCTATAGGATTAACAGTAATGAATGCTTTTGCGGATCGAATATAGATCGTTTCGCTGATAATATCATCGTTTTTATCTGCAGTAACTCTTTTACCTGCTTTTGCAACTAATTTTACTTCAATTAATTTATGTAAATAACGATAAATGGTCTTATCTGATTTCTCATTATCATGCTTTTTGAATTTAACAACAAGATCTTGGATAGAACTTGGGCCTTTTTTTAGGTAACTTAAAACTTGCATCAAATTTTCATCATGAAAAATCTTGAGTGTTTCTTGATCTTTAATTATTTTAACTGGTTTTTGTTTGTATGTTATTGCTTCCTGAGAGACCATTTGATCATCGCTCCTTACTTGTTTATTTTATTAATAGGATATCTATTTATTCAAATAGTTTTAATCTGTATGTAATTATATTCTCAAGTTGCTTATATACATTTCTTAAAGACTTAAAAATATCTTTCCAATAAAAAAATATTTGTTTCTCACGTCAATGAGAAAACTTATATAGCTTATTGAGAAATATTTCTTAATGTTTTAGGAGACTATAACTCCCTAAGCATATCTAGTAGGAGAAATTAGAAATGAAAATTCACACAAGAAAGGACCTTGAAAAACAAATCAGAAAGAACTATGAGCGAGCCCATATAACAGAAACAGTTAGTATGGCTCAGGTTAGTACACGATGGAGGTGAAATGATGACAGATCAAACGGAAAAAATGAAATTACATGTGAAGAAACAACTTCGAAAAAGTCGAGTAACACAAGCTTTGATACAAAGTATAACTGAAAAATATAAATAATGAAGTAAGAAAACTAAAAAAATTGAGGAGAAGATAATATATGAAACCAGACGCTAATAAAAAGAAAACCAACCAAAATTGCAAACAAAATGAACAAGAAAGAGCAATATTCATTTTAATGTTTGAAGATTATTGCTACGATTATATCTAAGTTCCTTGCTACCTTGGTAGCAGGGGTTTTATCAATTTAATGAGCATTTATTTTGACTCATAAAGAATAATGTAATTTCTGTAACTGATTGAAAAAGTCAGTATGGATTTTGATAGAGCTAACTTACTGTTTACTTTTAGTGCAATTGGTTAATTCCGCATCTAAATCTATTGTTTTCAGAGCTGCAATCCAACCCGTTAAATTGATGATTTCTTTCACCTGCTCAAAACTTATATCGTCAAATTGATCCAGAACTTTTTGGTCAGCATTTTCTACTAATTGAGTAAACAACTTAATGCGGTTGTGCTCAATTTTACTAATGATTTTGGAAAAACATTCTGCTGAAAGAGTGTTTTTGGGGAATAGCTGCTGTAATAATTGTGCACTTAAGTTACAAATAAAACACGGTTTGCCTGAAGGGGTTTCATCGAAATCCGGAATACTTGATTTATCAACAAAAACACGGGCAGTGCGACTATAAAGTGTTTCACTACGAATTTCTTCAGGAGTGACACTTGTAATGCGCTTGCCTGATTTAGTAACTAAATCATTATCAATTAATTTTTGAACATATCTGTATACAGTAGAGTCGGATTTTATAATCTTTTGAACTTTAAATGCTGAAACTATATCGGGGACAGTCATGGAACTTGAAATTCGAAGAAAACTTAGTACCGCAGTAAGGTGTTCATCAGTAAACGTGCTGAATATTTTTGCATCGACCATTTTGATAATTTCTGGTTTAAATGTTACTAAATCTTTAGATTCCATAAGCTGAACTCCTAATTGTCCAAATTAGTTACTTTGTATAAATTATCTCTTAAATAATTAAACCGTCTTTTCCCTCTAGCAATAGCTCTTCTTTTTTAGTCGTTCTTTTAGTAATTATCATGTTATTTGAGGACTTTTTGTCCCAAAGTGAAATAACTCTAAATTTTTGACATAGATTAATAATTTGCATGTATTTAGGTGCAAATTAACCAAAACATTAGACATTTCGCTATTGTTATAATATTTGCTTATAAATAAACTCTTTTTTCTCAATTATTTAAGAACTACATTCTCATATTGATGGTCATTTATTCTGAGATTTATGTTATATACTTAAATATCCTTATGAGAATACTATCCATGGTTTTCTCGAAGAGAAAACAGGTCAAAAGACCAAGACTATTATTAGGGTGATAAAAATTAAACAAATCAAGACGGATATAAAACGAATGATCCTTCCCTTAGCAATTTTACTATGTTTAAGTGTAACACCATTTTTGAGCACTCAAACACAAGCTGCAAGACCAGGGCCATTCTTTAGTATCAGTATATTAGCACCAAATACCAATCCAGCAAGAAACCAATGGGCTACATTAATGGTTGAACAATTGCCAAAGATTGGTATTGAAGTAGATGTTTTTGACCACACTGGTTGGGCACAGATATCTCCAAGAACTTGGGGACATCCAGGACCATATCCAGTGGGTACTTACGCCGAAGGCGGGTTCGATATTTTATTTGTCGGAAACGGTTGGGGTCTCGATTTTGATCCTCAAGGTGTTTTCACATCTGATGGTTTGACTCCTAATGGCGATAATTTTTACCAATATGAAAGCGACGCTATGGATAACGCTGTAGGCAACTATTCTCAAGCATTTGTTTTTGCTGATAGAATGGAATACGCCCAAGAAATCCAAGCTCTACTCCTAGAAGATCAACCAAGCATAGCAATTGTTTACGAAACTTCTCTCTTCCCACATATAGAAGAACTAACCGGCTGGGATCCATTATTATGGGCCTCCGAGTACCAACCAATGGAGACTTGGGAAATTGCTGGTGAAACCGAATTTCATTACGCAACACCTGCAGACTTTGAAGATTTCCATCCATGGTTATATGAATCAGTTTATGACGCAGAATGGTTATCACAAATCTACAACGGTTTAATTCAAAGAGATCCAACCAACAATTATGCTTATGGACCTAGAATTGCAACTGACTTTAGCAGCACTGATGGTTTAACCTATACCGTTAACATTGATCCAGACGCTAAATGGTCTGATGGTGAATCTATCACCACTGAAGATGTTATCTACAATTATCAATTAGGTGTTACCCAATCATTAGGACACACAACTTATTCATTTAATACCATATACTGGAACAACGATTCCATAACAGAAATCAGTGATACCGAATTCTCAATTGAATTCTTACAAACATATGTTTTCCAAGAAAGTAATTTAGCTGCTGATTCGCTTCCTGAACACATTTGGAGTGCTGTTGCTCCTGCAGATCATGCCGCTACCGCTGTTTCATGGGCTACTGATAATCCAGAAAACTTTGTTGGCTCTGGTCCATATTACTTACATGATTACGACCCAACTAACCAAGTTATCCACTTAAAACGCAACGAATATTTCGCTGACTGGTATGGTTCAGATCCAATCTTTGAGGATGTTTTCTTTGAGTTTTATGGTTCCAAAGAAGGTGCATTAGCTGCTCTTGCTTCTGGTGTCATTGATATGCTGGATTACAATTTCAAAGCAATGATCAGTGAAATGGATATTGCTGGCGCAACTTACACTTTAGTCGACGATCCTGGCAATCAGGAAATGGCTATCAATATGTATCATCCATACCTTGGCACTGGAGAACTTTGTCCAGTATCAGGTGTAGAATCTGGTGTACATGTCCGAAAAGCAATCAGCCATATGATTCCTCGTGAAATCATCTGTGATGAAATTCTCGAAGGTTTAGGCATTCCTGGTGTTACTCACTGGCCTAAAGCCTCTGTTGGATTCGATGAAGATTTACCATTCTACGAATATAGTGTTGACTTAGCTTTACAACATATGAAAGACGCTGGATTCGATGTTACTGTCACAGAGACTGGTGGCATTGGATTAGGTATTGTTTTGAGTATACTCGCTTTAACCGGAGCGATTCAAGTATTCTTCCTTAAAAGAAGAAAATAGAAGAGATTATACCTTCCACATTATTTAATCTCTTTTTTCTTTTTTTTCTTTTTCTAATACTCACTTTCTCAAATCTTTTTGAAATAAAAATTACCTTTTTCTGTTTTTTATTTGGAAAGTCTTAAAATAGATAGAATCTGTAGTTATTATATTGAGGGGTGTATTTCTCTTGAATCGAAAACTACGAATTATTTTGATGTTGAATGTGATTGCTTTCACACTACTATTAGCCAATATCTCAAGTAGTCAAGCTGCTACTCGAGAATGGAATGCAGGTGGGATCTATTTTTGGTCTAGTCAAAGTCTGACAGAAACCAGTCTCACTGATAATGAACAAGGTGTTAGTTCTTTTGTAAGTGTAGAATCTGATATGGAATACAAATATAATCTCACTGCAATTGACACTGTATCAAAAGAATATGATGCTTATGTATCAACTACATCCGGAAGATCTTTCTATAGCGGTGTCGATTATGCTGCCGAGGATTTCGTAGAAGACGAGATTCCTTTAGATTCTTCTATGAACGTTGATTTCAATTGGAATTTCGAAACCAATGAGACAGTTTTATATGGATTTGATTTTGAAATTTATCTCTTTAGATTAATCGAACCAAATTGGGCTGTAGTAAATACCGGTTTTGCTGAATTGTTCAATCTCTCTGAAATTGTTGAGACAGTAGATGATCCATTTGAACCTATTACCTATAATTTAACTTTGGGTGATACCTTTGGAAATGCTTCTCTTATCAAAATTCAAGGAGTAAAAAACAATTTGAATAAATCCATAGGTAAATTCACCGATACAAACACTAAATTTAGCTTTGAATTTGATTTCACAGGAAAAATGAATGATAGAGTATACAATGGAACCGCAGGATATCATAATTATTACCTCTATGACCTTTATACTCTCTCTTTTGAATTCACATATTCAGAAGGTGGAATATTACAAAAGGCTGAATATCGATTTGAAGCATTAAGTACCTATGATGATTTCGTTACTCATTATGTTCAAACTGTAACGGTGGTTCTTGGTGATCTTCAATCCCTAACGGGTAATTTCGCATTACTTGCTATTCTTCCAGCAATAGGATTAGTAGCTGTAATTGCTAGAGTAAAACGAAAGAAGTGAGTTTACACTCACAATTTTTTTTATTTTTTATTTGTTCACTCCTATTTGATGATACTTTGAGAAATGCTTAAATGATTGTCTAAAGCAATTGTACTAGTTAATAATAGGTGGTAAAAATTGCACAAGAAAAGTAAGATATGGTCTTTGATTGGTTTCACAATATTATTATTTTTATTTAGCACGATCTCTACAAGTCAAGCAATTAGTTGGTCTGTCGGAGATACGTATCTTTGGGGCTCTCGAGTTACTTCCAATAATGATTGGTTAAATCTGGACACCGATTTCCGAAATGTGTTTGATATATCCCTTCTGAGCGAGTACCAGTTAAATATTACTTCTATAGATAGAGTTGCTAAAAGATATGAAGCAATACCTGTCGATGTAAATGGTATCAATCCCGAAAGAGGTTTTTCCTATGCATGGGATGATTTTGTAGATGATTATTTACTTAGTGATGGTTTTCTGAATGTCGAGTATATTTTTGATATTAATACTAATCAAACAATACTTACTGATTTTCAGATTGAGTTTGTTGATATTATTGAATTGTTATTAATTGAGAGTGAATGGGAAAAAATTAATGATGCATTTGTAGATTTCTTCGATGCATCTGTTGTTCTTGCATCTGTACCAGATTTTTATGCTCCAGAAAATATTACTGAAATAACCTTAGGAGACTTTTTAGGTGAAACGACTAGTTACAAAATAATGAGTCGTAGTTCTCTAGAGAGCGCTCTCAGACGTTTTTCAAATGATAATAAGTGGACATTCTTTTTTGATTTATCAGGCGTAATAACACATCCTGTGTATAATGATACACTGGGACGAGATCAATACTTTTCTTACGATGAATATAAAGTTACACTCGAGCTTAAGTACACAAATGACGGTCAATTGGATTCTTATTACTTTAAAACAGAAACCACAAAAACAGTTGACAATGTATTAATGGAAGATACCTACGAAGAAGAAATTGCTTCGGGAGGTATTAAAGCCGTTGGTGCTAATTTTGCTACCTTTGCAGCGA
>DAOUWQ010000440.1 GCA_030667035.1 Candidatus Heimdallarchaeota archaeon
CATCATACACAACCTTGGAGGCCACTACCACAGTCTGCACAACAATCGCAACAAGTACAACATCCTCTACAAGGATTATTTTTAATATAGCATAGTTCATCACAACTACCTGCACAACAATTGACTTCACAATTATCTCTGTCTTGGTTTGGATCATGACTTGGCTCAATTATATAACTAATAGAACCAAGGTTATGTGGCAAATATCTGTTTGATTGGGCTTGTATTTGTTTTTTGCATACTCTGTATGGATTTGCTGAAGCTTGTGCAAAAAGACTAAGTCCATGATAAACATCCGTTGTTTTATTATTTCGATTATTTTTCTTAGCATTAGTTTTCAAAACTTCACTGATTTTTTTGGTCAAATCAAATCTATGTGTTTGATAGTAAGTAATCATTTCAGATTTATTCCATGTAAGAAAAGGATTAAAATTACCAGTTTTCCTATCCATTTCAATATCTTGTATTGAGTCACGCATCGTAATAAGTGTACCAAGATTTTGTCCAAGAACATTCATTTCCTTAGCAATATTTGGATTACATTCACAAATTGTTGCAGCAGCATTGAAAACTAGACCGTAGCCATCACCACTGCGTTTAAAATATTTAATTGGTTCAACAAATTGATCTGAGTTTTCCCAGAAAAAAATCTGTTCTTCAATTTTATTGAGCTGTGACTCTATTCCAAATGGATCACGAATTAATGGTTTGGTAATTGAAACTAGAACCTTTGCAACTGTTTTAACAGCCACTCCAGAAAAGCTAGTAGTAGAATCTTGTATAATGTCATTTAATTTGTTATATAGATATCTTCTCCAAACATATTTAGAAAAAGTGTTGGCTTCTTTCTTACTTGCGCCTAAATTTTTCATTATTTGATAAATTCCTTCACATCTTTGATGTAAAGAACAATTTTGAGTTTTAACACCTACAAAGAGACATTCCAATATAATAACCCCCAATGATTCTTCGTAATATTCTTTAAAAATATATTCCAGTAAGAAAATCTATCTTTTTAGTACTGGAAATTAAGTAAATTCTTCTATTTGTGTTAGAATAAAAACCCGAAACAACCCAATCCAAAAGCAATTAACCCTGCAAGAAATGAAGAAAGAAAATTGACATGATCATTTCTAAACCATTCTTGACCACGGATTATTTTTGTTGGTTCTTTACAATGGATTCGCTTTTCAGTTCCTTTACTACATACTTGACATTTGAAAAATCCTTGAATAGTTGCCCCTAATAAGCTGTCAATTAACGCACCAATAAAACCTGCAATGCCAGCAATTGGTATGAAAAGATAGACTTGCCAAGAAGTAGAAACCGGAATAGGATTTTTCCAAAATATCTCTATTAATAACATTAAAACAGCGACAATAATTGCTCCAATGAATGCTGCAACTGTTCCTTTAGGAGAAATACCACCAGAAGTACCTCGTTCAACTTTCTTCTTTAAATTTAGAATCCAATACGGTTGGTCATTGGAAAGAATACCTATTTCTGTTCCCCAAGTATCTGCAGTGACAGTAGCAACAGCTGCAATAGCTGCATAAATGAAGGCATTTGATAAAATAACATTATCAGTAAAAATGAATACTAAAAGATGTGCAAGAGAAAAAATTAATCCACCAAGACCATTTGCTAATACTTGAGAAGTATCTCTTTCTCCTCCTTTCTCAAATTTGTCTTGGATACTTTGTTTGTCTTTTTTGCGATATTTTGTTAGCAAATTACTTGAAATGAAGAAAGTAAAAAGAGCTAAATAGAAGATTGGGTTTATCATCCAATAAGCAATGCCAAAAAAAGCAGCAATAAAACACGCCCAAATTGTTAGGTGACGACGTAGTCTTACCCAAATAAAAAGTGGTACATTAATAGCTAATCCAATAGCTAAAGCAATTAGCCAACCCCAAATGCCAAACCATTCAGTAAACCACATTTCCATAATCATTGGGTATGATCGCTCCAATTACTAATTTAACTTTAAACACCTCCCGAAACTATACGAGATTCAAAAGGTTTTCTATCTTCAAGAAGAAAAAAATTCCTAATAACTTGTTTTCTAAAAAATCACCTTTTAAATTTGATTGACAGTTCAGTTTTGATTGAAACCTTACCGCAAAATAAACACTTTTTAAATCAAATGTCAAAATGATTCAAGTAATAAAAGAGTGACTAAAATGAGTAAACCAATGTTTGAAGAAATCGTAGAAGTCGATGAAGAAGAAGTTGCAGAAATGCCTATAATTCATCAATCAAGTGAATATTTCGTTGAAGAGCGATTAATCTACCAATATTCTCACGAAGATGGATTATTAAAACTTGATATCGATAAAAATGGGTATGAAGAACTACTCAAAAATCTAGGTGATTTCCCAGAAGAAGGTGCTTCTTTCTGCTTCTTATTACCTCAAATGGGTGAAGTTTGTTTTACCGGTGTACATAAAATTGAGCGCTTGGCAAGTGAACGAGGTTTCATTAGAAGATTTACTAGAGCATTCCGGAGAAGAAGATGATGAGTTTCTTTAAACGATTATTTAGTAAAAAGAAAACAGGTTTGGAAGATTTTCCGCCAATAAGAGAAGCAATAAGAGAAGCAATAAAAGAAAGTGATTTTCTCTTTGTTAATTTGTATTCTAATTCTTGTTTAGTATGTAAGAGAACTAAACCTATCGTAGATGAAGTAAATCAGTTGCATTCTAATGTCAAGGTCTTAGAGATACTCATTGATTCA
>DAOUWQ010000057.1 GCA_030667035.1 Candidatus Heimdallarchaeota archaeon
AGCCATCGGTATATTATATGCCCCTGGATCAACTTATTTCATAATCTTGTTTAATATATTAATAGCGGTGTTAATGAGTCTATTAACTAAGACTCTTGTTGATGTTAAGAAAATTAGCAGACACCAAAAAGAAATCAAAGTTCACAATGTTAATAAGAAGAAAGCAATGGAATCTGCTGATAAGAAATTGTGGCAAAAAGTTCAACGAAGAGCAGACTATATTAAGAAAATCCAAAGCGAAATGATGATTCAAAATATGAAACCAATGTTAGTTTGGTTTGTTCCAATAACAATCATCTTTTTCTTGATGAGATCAGCCTTTGTTAATATACCAATTGCATGGATGCCTTTTAGATTCCCCGCTATACCTTTACTCATACCAAATGTTCGGTATCTTGGTAATTTAACATGGATGGGATTCACAGGTTGGTATTTCCTAACATCTATTGGTTTAGGGAACTTTGTCCGGCGCTTTATGGGTGCTACTCCGAGTGCGCAAAGATCTATTGCAACTCCAACTTAAAATTAAGTTTGTCCACTAATTTTGTGGACAAAAAAATTTCTTTTCCATTTTTAGGACGAAAAATGGCTTTTTTTCATCTTTAAAATTTAATGAGAGGTTATTTTATTAGATAACTAATTTAAAAATCAAATAAATTTTTCAGTCGATAACGAAAATCCTTTTTAGAATAAACATTCTGCAATTAGTCTTGAAAGAACAATGACCAAAACATCATTCCTCGGGAAGAGTTTAGTGTCAATTCGGGACCTCACTAGAGAGCATATAGATCTAATATTAGATGAAGCCGAAAAGATGGAAAAAATCATTCAATCTGGGAAAAAACCTCTTGATGGCAAAGTAATGGTCTCTCTATTTATGGAACCAAGCACAAGAACTCGTTTAAGTTTTGAATCCGCAATGCACCGTTTAGGGGGTTCAGTTATCAGTGTATCTGACCCAAAATCTTCTTCTGCAGCAAAAGGTGAAAGCCTTTCAGATACAATCCGAACAGTTGCTAATTACGGTGATGTAATTGTAATCCGTCATCCAATGGAAGGGTCAGCACGGTTAGCTGCAGAGTTTTCCAGTGTGCCGGTAATTAGCGGTGGTAGCGGTGCGGAAGAACATCCAACACAGGCATTGCTTGACCTTCTTACCTTAAAACGTGAACTAAAGGAAATAGAAGGAAAAAGAATCGCTTTAGTAGGCGATTTGAAATATGGTCGAACAGTACACTCACTTGCATATTCTTTAGCAAAATACAAAGATGTGATAATTGACTTTGTATCTCCTCCGTCATTAAAAATTCGAGACGAAATCAAAAGTGACCTTGAAGAAGCAGGATTAGAGTTTCATGAAGAGGAAAGCTTAGATAACGTAATCTCAAGAGTAGATGCAATATATATGACAAGAATACAGAAAGAACGATTTGCTCAAGAAAGTGAATACGCCAAAGTCAAAGATGCTTTTGTTTTAAGCAACAAAATAATGGCAAAAGCAAAAGGGCCTATACCTGTTTTACATCCACTCCCTCGAGTAAATGAAATCAATTATGATATGGATGAAACTGTTCATGCAGTTTACTTCAGGCAAACATTCAATGGAGTATTAGCAAGAATGGCACTTTTAAATTTAGTACTTGGAGGAAAATTGTAGCAATATTGTCAAAGGATTTGTTGAAATATGAGCGAAAAAACTCCCGATAAACTTGAACTTAAAGTTTCAAAGATTAAGAATGGAACAGTAATAGATCATATTGCTGCTGGAACAGCATTACTTGTACTTGAGATGTTAGGAATTACAGGTAGAGAAGGAACAATGGTAACACTTTCGTTAAATGTACTTAGCAAGAAAAAAAATAAAAAAGACATTGTGAAAGTTGAAAACAGAATTCTCGATAAAAAAGAAATAAACCAAATTTCTCTAATCAGTCCAAGAGCTACAATTAATGAAATAAAAAATTTCAATGTGGTCAATAAATTCCAAGTAGAATTACCTGAAGAAGTTCATGGATTTCCAAAATGTATAAATCCAAAATGCATTACAAATGCAAGAGAACCACCAACACATTCCTACTTTGTTAAAAGCAGCGATCCACTGAAAATTAGATGTAAATATTGTAATACCAATATGAACAAGCAAGACATTGTGAAAATGCTAACAAAATTTCAAGGTTTAACAAAGTAACAAAACTAGCTAATAGTTACAACTGAATTGCAAAAGATAAATTGAAAATTAGAATGTGAAACTGGAAAGAATTCCAGTCACCTTTATTATTTTTTTTCTTAATAATCTACAATTGGAATAGTGATTCTTGCTCTAATTGCTTCGGCCTCATTAACTGGGACCTTAATGGTATAGAGTTTGTGTTTGGTTCTGAATTTTAGTTTAACTTCGTCACCAGTTCTTTTGACTCTACATTCAGTTGAACGAGCAATGATGTCATCTAATTTTGAAATATCTTTAATTTCCTCGGGCATTGGTATTCACATCATTTATTTATTAATTCTAGTTGTTCTACAAAAAGGATGAGTATTTAAGAGTTTGTTTAAGAAAGAATTTTAGAAATAGGGAAAGCTGTTGTTAATTACAACAGCAGTTGACCATAACTAATATCCTGTAAAACAAGTCCTGATATCATTTTTGGGTAGAAATCAGTTGATTTTTGAGGCATTCGTTAATTATTCTTAGAAGCATCAAGAACTTGAGCAGCTTTTGTTGAATTCATAATTACTGCAATAGTTGCTTTGCCATCATCAACTTTCTTCAAAGCATCATCTAACCATCGAATGTAGAAAATGCTTTCATTAATTTTGAGGTTTTTTGTTTGTAGGATACCATTGAAAATAATTTCACGAACTATAACTACATCTAATTCTTTGTAGGAAACTGCATGCTTTTCTTTTAAGAATTTGTCAATAGTTTTAGTGTCTTTCAAAACTAAACCAAAGGTTTTACCTTCAGTGTAGATTGCGAATGCATGCTTTTCATATGAATCCATAAAAGATTGAATTTTATCTTTTTCAAGGGATGTAACTTCAAAGTATTCTTTGATTTCATTCCAAGCTTCAACTGTAATTTTGTATCCATCAAGAACTCTGTGAGTTGGTAAAACAGTCAAACCTTCATCTTGAATTGCAACTAATAAAGTCATTCTGAAATTAACAGCATCATCTTCAGACCAATTTGAGCGAGTATTGCGAATTGTATCACTATAACCACAAGCAGTTTCATAACGATGATGTCCGTCTGCTATAACAATTTGACCAGGAGGGATTTCAAAGACTTCTTGAACTATCTTAATTTTTTCTGGATCTTCTAATTTCCAAACTCTGTTGCGAACACCTAAACTATCAATGACATCCATTTCTGGTTCTGATTTGGCAATTTCATCAAAAATTTTGATGGTAACTTTATCAGGGTCATTATAGAGCATAAATCCAGGCTCTAAGAATGTTTGAGTTTTTTTCAACATATTTAAGCGATCAATTTTAGGTCCTTTATGAGTCCATTCGTGGGGAAGAACTATTCCACTTTCAAAGTGATGTAATTTGACTGCTGCAAAGAATCCTTTTCGGATCATCTTCTTGCCAAATAATTCAAAATCTTGAAAATAAACGTACAAACCTAATTTTTCATCTTGTTCAAAGATACCATCTGTTTTCCATTTCTCTAAACGCTCTGCAGAAATTTCATAGCGATTTTCTTCAATGGGTAAATTTAACCGGCAAAAATTATAGTCGGACTTTGCATAATAATCATTTTGCATTTCAGCAGTAATTTTGTCATAGGGTTGCACAACGAGATCCGCTAAATCTCCTGCTTTCTTTGTATATCTTATTCCTTTAAAGGGTCTTATTTCTACCATCTTGTCTTTTCACTTCCGTGTTTTAAAAAATTGATTGTGAAGCTAGAGCAAAAAGTGCTTAGCTTCACAATCAATTTTTTTGTATTTTATTTATTGTGGGTAATCAACAAGCTCTTTTTTAAAGCTTTTTCAGCTCTTCGATTACTGCCTCAGCAACTTGAATTCCAGCGCGTTCTTGCCCTTCTTTTGTTTGAGCACCAATGTGTGGACTACCAATAACTTCATCTAATTCGAGAAGCTTCTTGGAAACGTCTAATTCAATTGGTTCCTTTTCCCAAACATCTAAAGCGACACCACGAACCTTACCACTTTTGATAGCATCATAGACTGCACCTTCATCAAGTGTACCACCTCGTGCACAGTTAATAATGCAGACACCATCTTTCATTTGAGCAATAGTATCTTTACCAATAAGGTGTTTAGTATCTGGTAATAATGGCAAGTGAAGAGAAATATAGTCTGCTTGAGCGAAAACATCAACCATTTCACATTGATCGACGCATGCTTCATGAATTTCGACTACATCACAGCCAACAATTTTCATACCGATAGCATGAGCTTTACGAGCGAGAGCGGAGCCAATACGACCACACCCTACAATACCTAAAGTCTTACCAAGGAGCTCCGTACCTTTGAGTTGCTTCTTTGCCCATTCACCTTTCCGTAAAGTGGTTGTAGCTTTTACAATTGGTCGTGCAAGAGCGAACATATAAGCTAATGCAAGTTCAGCAACGGTATCTGTAGTAGCGTTTGGAGTATTACGGACAATAATGTTGCGTTCTTTACATTTTGCAAGGTCAACATTATCTAAACCAATACCTGCTCGTCCAACAACTTTTAGGTTTTTAGCAGCTTCTAAAAGATCACCTTTGACTTTCGTTGCAGAACGAATAACTATAGCATCGTATTCACCAATGATTTTTGGAAGTTCATCTTTGGGAATGTCCCATGCTTTATTCACGTCGTACCCAGTAGCTTCTAAAAGTTCAACACCTTTGTCAGCAATTTTATCTGTAACAATAACTTTCATTGATTTTACAGCCCCCAAATTTCTTCAATGTGGTTACAAACTTCTTTAACATCAGGAAGAGTCCAATCACCCATATGACCAATTCTGAATGTTTTCTCTTTAAGCTGTTTCCCGTAACCGTTTGAAATCATAAAGTGTCGTTTAGCTAATTCTTTATTCAAATCGCCAATACTATTACCAAGAGTATTCTTGATAGTTGACACTGTGAGAGACTCATAACCTTTTTCTGGGAACATTTCAAAGTGTTTGTTTGCCCATCCTTGAGTCCAAGTAGCCATTTCAACATGACGGTCATATCGACCTTTAGCAGTTTCTTCAAGCATTTTATCCAATTGATAAGATAGAGCATACAAGAGAGAAACATTAGGTGTACTTGGTGTTTGTTGTTTCTTTTGATAGTAATTATAAAGTCCAAGTAAATCGGTGTATCGACCTCTATTTGGTACTTCTTCACATCGTTTCAATGCTTTTTCAGAAGCAAAACCAATTGCTAACCCGGGGGGAAGAGCATAGGCTTTTTGAGTAGACGCAAATATTAAATCACTGTGGATTTTTTCAGGTTCAACTAAATCTCCGCCCATTGCAGAAACTGAGTCAATAACATATACAACATCAGGAAATTCTTTCTGAAGCATTTCACCAATTTTATAGATCGGGTTACGAACACCAGTACTTGTTTCATTGTGACAAACAAGAACAGTATCATAATCTCCTGAAGATAAATGTTCACGTACCATTTCAGGTTTTATTGCTTTGCCCCATTCAACATCTATGGTATCAACTTCTTTACCACAAGCAGAAACTGTTTCTGCAAAACGTTGAGAGAAAGCACCGTTAACGCCTGCTAAAGCTTTCTTCTTAACAAGACAGCGAGCAGTCATATCCATAAATAGTGTTCCTGAAGAGGTTGGAACAGTAACCCATTGTTTGGTCTCATGGAATTTTTGCAACTTTTCTATAATACCTGTATAAAGTTCGGTAAATTCCTTAGGTCTGTGACCAATGAGGGGTTTTGCTTGTTGCATTAAAACATCAGGGAAAACTTCAGTTGGTCCTGGAATGAATAATCTTTTTCGCAATGCTATATTTCCTCCAATTGACGCCTACACTTTTGTAGACAAAGAGACATTGAGCATATACATATATAATAAATTTTGTGCCATTCGAGAAAAATAATTAGACGAACTAAATTGAATTGTTTTCCTCAAAGAAGTTTTATATTTTAACGGTCTATTAATAACTATAAAAAAAAACAATGAATAAATGGTGAAAAAAATTGGCAAGCGCATATGTATTAATTAACACTGAGATCGGAGGAGAAGAAGATGTTATTGCACAACTCAAAGCAATGGATGTTGTGGAAGAAGTTTCAGTAGTTTATGGAGTCTATGATATTGTTGCAAAAATTACTTCTGGCACGATGGAAAGTTTAAAAGAAATTATTACTACAAAAATAAGGCACTTGAACAAAGTGCGGTCAACGATGACGATGATCGCAGCTGAGTCAAGAATTCTTAAGAAGAAATAACCAACTTTCTTCAACTCCATTTCTTTATTTTTTTATTTAACATCAAATTCAGATGTTTTGCTATTTTGATAAAATAAACAAGAAAAAAAAGTATTTTAATGAAGAAAAGAAAATCATCAAAATTGTCTAATTAAATTATTGAGCACCAGCGAAAATTGAAAGGAAAGGCTAAGATATAGCCTTTATTTTAAGTGTAAATTTAATCGGCACCAGCGATCATTGTCATAGTCGATCGTACTTTGTTGAGGTGTCTAACTTTGGTTGTTATCAATTCTTTTAGAACTTCCATAGTTTCAGCTTCTAGCTTAACTATTACATCATAAACACCATAAACAACACTTACTTCTACTACCTCTTTCATATCTTTTAGCTGGGCAACAACTTCTGCCTCGCCACCAATTTCCGAATTTATTAGTACGTATGCTTTAGCCATTTTTATTATTCTCCAATACTCCTAGTAGTTTTAAGTATCGAACTATTAGTTATTCAATGTTGGTGCTAAAGATATATTAGGTTTTTCACTCTACAAATTAACTTCAATAACATTTTATTACTGATTTCAATTTTCGGTTCTGATTATTATTCATAGATTTGAGGGTTGACGCAATTTTCTGGTTGCTTATCAGTCAAACCTGCAAGCAAATTTTCACCAACCATCATACCCATTTTTGTTCGGGTGTCTATTGTTCCTGTACCAATGTGTGCAGTTATAATTACATTATCTAGTTCCTTTAACCCAGAACTTAGCTTTGGTTCAAATTCATAAACATCTAGTGCTGCGCCAGCAATCCTTTTTTCTTGAAGAGCTTTAACAAGTGCGCTTTCAACTATTACAGACCCACGAGAAGTATTAATGAGGACAGCAGTTGGTTTCATTAGTGCTAACTCTTTTTCACCAATCATGTGTTTGGTTTTTTCCGTTAATGGGACATGTAAAGTAATGTAATCGGATTTTTTTAGTATTTCTTCTACAGAGGCAAATTCAAGACCGAGTTCATTTTCAAGATCAGGTAATTTCTTAGTATTGTTGTAAAGCACTTTCATATTGAAACCCTTAGCTAGTCTTCTAGCAACAGCTGAACCTATCCTTCCACAACCAATTACACCTAACGTTTTTCCATGGATATCATTTCCA
>DAOUWQ010000218.1 GCA_030667035.1 Candidatus Heimdallarchaeota archaeon
AATGACTCTTGAATATGTCTCCGCTGCAGTCTGTCTTGGAGCAAGCGATTGGAGAATAATAACAAAACATGTTCTACCAAATATCTTGTCACCATTGATTGTCGTAACGACTTTAAATATTGGTGGTAATATCCTCGCAGAAGCGGGTTTAACTTTCCTTGGATTCGGTGATCCACAAACAGTCTCTTGGGGGAAAGTCGTCAATGAAGGTATTATAAACCTCATTAATAATCCTGAACAAGTATTCATTGCTGGATTTGGAATATTCTTCCTTGTCTTAGCATTCAACATTGTTGGCGATGCGCTAAATGATGCAATGAATCCAAGGCTAAAGGATTAGATCGAACAACGAGTTTGGTTGTATTTCACAACCAACTTAACATCATTTTTAATTCAATTTCTCGATATGTGAACTTTACAGTTGTAGTTGCTTTTTCAAAGAAAATTATTGTTTAAAATAAAACGATCAACTTTCTCAAAAGAAGAAATCCAAAATTCAACACAATTACAGATTAATTAAAAAATAAAATGAAAAGGAAATGTGTTGAAATTCAACACAAAATATGGTTATTTGGGTTTT
Source organism: Candidatus Heimdallarchaeota archaeon (assembly GCA_030667035.1). GTDB lineage: Archaea > Asgardarchaeota > Heimdallarchaeia > JABLTI01 > JABLTI01 > JABLTI01. The sequence goes on from DAOUWQ010000218.1 coordinate 581, forward strand.
TTGATATCCTTTTTCTTGTGTCCCAAAACTTGTTCAGCAAGATCACTTATTTCTACTTCTTCCCAGAAGTGACAAGCAACAAATCTTCCTGGAACTTTTTCTTCCATAGGTGGTCTATCTATAGAGCAAATTTCTTTGGCGTATCTACATCGTGGATGGAATCTACAACCTTTAGGTGGGTTAATTAGTTGCGGTACGCTCCCTGGAATGGTTGCTAATCGTCCTTTATCTACATCTAATGAAGGGATGCTTTCTAAAAGAGCAATCGTATAGGGATGCATTGGTTTTGTGAAAATATCAAATGTTGTACCAACTTCAGCAACACGTCCACCATAGAAGATATGAACTCTTTCGGTTAATTCAGCAACTACACCAAGATTATGTGTAATAAGCATCATAGCTAAATCAAATTTTTCTCTCATATCTTTAAAAATTTCAAGCACTTGTGCTTGAATTGTTACATCCAATGCAGTTGTTGGTTCATCTGCAATTAACAAAGACGGTTGTAAAGCTATTGCTCGAGCAATGAGAATTCTTTGCCTCATACCACCACTGAATTTGTGAGGATATTCATCAATACGTTTATCCGCTTCTGAAATGCCGACTGCAGTAAGTGCGTCAATAGCAAGCTCTCGTGCTTCAAGTGCAGATACATCTCTATGCAAAGCAATAACTTCTATCATTTGATCAGCGATTCTTATCACTGGATTGAGAGAGGTCATTGGATCCTGGAAAATCATTGCAATTTCTTTTCCACGGATGTTACGCATTTCTGCTTCAGGTAATGTTACTAGATCTTGTCCTTTGTAAAGAATTTCTCCGTCCATTATCTGACCATTCTGTGCAAGAATTCGCAGAATTGAATAAGCAGTCTGTGTTTTCCCACAGCCTGATTCTCCAACTATTCCAACAGATTCTTTAGGATAAACAGTAAGATCTATACCATCTAAGGCTTCTACCACACCCGCTTCTGTGAAGAAATGAGTCATTAGATTTTTTACTTCTAGCAATGGTTCCATCTGTTTCACCGATTATGTTCTGATAACAAGCAATCTTTATTTTTATTAAGTCTTTTCTGAAGATTCATTATTATAATGAATATATTAATTTATTATTAAAAGACTCTACGAGAGCTTGTTTCTTTCATTTATTATGTTGTTTATACACTTAAAAATAATTGATAAATCTTACTATCGAAAGAAAAAAACAAAAAAAGTTTTTAGAAGAGCATTCAAATCTGCTCTTCACTGAAAAAAGTCATCTATAATTCTGGATAATGACATTTAACTGAATGTCCTGGTTCTAATTCAATCATTGGGGGATCTTCTATAATACATTTTTCACCATCAGATTTGTAACATCTAGGATGGAACCGGCATCCAGAAGGAACATTGATGGGAGAAGGAGGTTCTCCAGGAAGTACAATACGTTTCATTTTTCTCCTTGGATCTGGTCGCGGAATAGCTGACATAAGTGAGACTGTATAAGGGTGTCCTGTACTAGTAAAAACTTGATTATTGGAACCATATTCTACAATTGTTCCAAGATACATAACTGCTACACGGTCGCTTACATGCTTAATTACTGATAAATCATGAGCAACAAAAATGTAGGTCAAATTGAATTGTTTTTGTAAATCTTGCATAAGATTAAGAATTTGTGCTTGAACTGAAACATCTAAAGCGGAAACAGGTTCATCTGCAACAACTAATTCTGGATTAACAGATAAAGATCTAGCGATACCAATTCGCTGTCTCTGTCCTCCACTAAATTCATGAGGATATCTCATAGCGTGATAGGTTTCTAGACCTACTCTATCTAATAAATCGTACACTACTTCATCACGCTTCCTCTTTGACATTTTTGGTTCATGAATATCTAACCCTTCACCAATAATATCCATTACAAGCATTCGTGGATTGAGTGAACTGTAAGGGTCTTGAAAGATCATTTGCACGTTTCTTCTAAAGTACATTTCATCCTCTTTTGTGTGGAACGCATAGATATCTTGTCCATTATAGAGAATCTGTCCAGTGGTTGGTACTTCTAATTTAACAATAACTTTACCTGTGGTTGTTTTTCCACAACCACTTTCACCAACCAATCCAAGAGTTTCACCCTTATAGATCTCTAAATTGACTCCATCTACTGCTTTGATATTGGCGACTTGTCTACTTCCAACAAAACCCTGTTCCTTTACCGGGAACCATTTTCGAACGTCGCGTAATTCGAGTAGAATTTTTGCTTCTGGAGATTCTGCAGTCATAAGTTTTCACACTCTGAAATTAGATTTAGATGTTAATGAATATTAATCCTTTTATTCTTCTAATTCGGATTTTCACTTAATCTTTAAGAATATTCACTTATAATATTCAAGTAATAGTCTTTTTCAAAGTATCTGTTTCCTTTAGAATTAATTCTAATTAGAAAAAAATACTTTTGAGAATGTGAAAAGTTCTTTTTATTCGAATAATAGTCATATTTAACACTAATTTAGAAATATCTAATTATTTTAATAGGCTATCTTTATCTTTGGTTAGTAATAACATATATAACCTATTAATTAGAATATATTCGCATACTTTCAAGAATTTGTGATGGAGTTATTCTTGAAGAATAAATAAAAAATGATACACTCCTCAGAAAAAATAGTTTGGTCTGTAAAACAGAAGGAAATTTCAATGGTAGATATAGTTTTAGAATGTAAGGATGTTTTCAAGCAATATGAGTTGCGCTCCGGTCCTCTTGAAGTATTAAAAGGTGTTACATTCAAATTAAACAAAGGGGAAATGTTGGCAATAATTGGTATTTCTGGAAGTGGAAAAACAACTTTACTAAACTTGTTATATGGGATAGATACTTTAAATACTGGAGAGATAAAAATTGATGGTCAAGAGATTTCTCAGATGACTAAAGAGGAATTTAGAATTTTTAGGCAAGGACATCTTGGTATTATCTTCCAAGAATTTTATCTCATTCCAAGTATGACTGCAATTGAAAACGTAATGGCTCCTTTGATCATAGCAGGCAAATCAGAAGAATTGGCTTTAACCGTTGCCTATCAGTTGTTAGAACGAGTAGAAATGATTGAAATGGCTAATAAACTTCCTCATCAACTCTCAAATGGTCAAAAGCAAAGAGTAACGATTGCTAGAGCAATAGCCAATAAACCAAAAATATTGATCTGTGATGAGCCTACGAGGGCTTTAGATACTGGCTTGGGTGACGAGATTATGGATTTGATTGAGGAACTAATCACAAGAGAAGGTATCTCTGTTATAATGTCTACTCATGACCCAGAAATGGCTGCAAGAGCTGATCGCGTGCTCATAATAAGAGGAGGCCAATTGGTCGAAGAGAAAATCAAAGATAAGAAATCATTTGATTTCCAAAGTGCTAAGGAAGTTTATCAAAAATCTGTTGATGCAGATGAACAAACATCTGGCAAGAAAAGCACAAAAAAACAAACTTGAGTAAAAGGCAAAGAAAGTATACATGCAAGAACGGCTAAGACGATCAAAGAACTGATATAAAACAAACACTAGAACGTATGAGGTGAAATCATTGAGTGAAGACGAGAAACAAGATGAAGATTTTAAAGATACATTAAAAGCTGGATTCTTCATCAAACTGGCTTTTAAAAATATCTTGAATCACAAAAGAAATATGGGCATCATTATTTTTGGCTTTACCATTTCAATTACAATGTTATTATCAGTTTATTACTGGTCTGGAACATCAGAAAATTTAGCCTTGAACGATTTTCTCGACACTCAAGATTATCAATCATATGTTTTTTCAAATGATAACCCAGATGATATTGATGAAATAATGACTAATTTAGACGAAAATGAATTAGTTGAATTATACAATCTTGCGTATTCGACTCAAGCATTATTTAATACAGACGGAAAAGATCCGAGTTATATTTG
>DAOUWQ010000107.1 GCA_030667035.1 Candidatus Heimdallarchaeota archaeon
ATAATAGCATCGCTAACTGCTTCAACTCTCAGTTCACTCATAGATATCTTGAAATTATCACCAAATAGCTCTGGAATTCCAGAGCCTTCCTTCAATGTTGAAGCGTTAAGAGATCTGGATTGGTCATCATACATCTACGATTTACATTGGTTCATACTTTTTGGTATATTAGCAGGAATTGTTGGAGTGCTTTACACTAAATTTTTCCATTTGACAAAAGCAATTTTTAAAAGATTACCAATACGGGGAATATTTATTCCAATTATTGGAGCATTGCTTACTGGGTTAGTGTCTATTGGAAGCCCAAAAGATGCAAATGGGATACCGCTTATTTTTGGTGCAGGATATACAACAATAACAAACGTTCTTAGTAATTCAGATGCTCTTAGTACACAGAACCCGTTTAACTCAATACTGACTTTTCTTTTCGTACTTTTGCTTCTGAAAACAATTATCACATCATTCTCAGTTGGTTCAGGAAATCCAGGAGGGATATTTGCCCCAGCACTATTTATCGGTGCTTGTACAGGAAGTCTCTTTGCAAATGGTATCAATTCGGCCTTTGGCGCAGATGTTAATGTTCCAGTATTTGCATTAGCAGGTTTAGCAGCAGTATTTGCTGGAGCAACTAGAGCACCTTTAACAATGATTTTTATGGGCGCTGAAATGACAGGAAATATTATGTTAACAATACCCTTGATGCTTACGTGTAGTGTTAGCTATCTAATTTGCAGAGGATTGATGAAAGAATCGATTTACACACAATCTCTTGCTGATAAAGGCCTTAAAATCACACTAGGTGGAAATGTAACAATATTATCAACTACAACTGTTAAGGATATCATGACAACAGACGTAATCACTGTAGAACAAAAAACCACTATGAAAGAAGTTTGTGAGTTAGTGGAATCCGATGGTCCTTTTGGTTATCCTGTAATAGATGATAAGAAGAAACTACTAGGAATGATTTCACTTTCCGATATACGGAGAGCAAAAATGAAAAATGAGTTAGAAAAACTAGCTCAAGATTTTTCGTCCCGTAATGTTATTGCTTTATATCAAGATCAAACTGTGGATGAAGCTATCAACATTTTGAATCGGAAGGGCATCAAACGTGCACCAGTACTGGATTCACCCGAGAATGGAATACTAGTTGGGATACTATCTAAAACTGATATTCTCCGTAGCTTCGAAAGACAGAAATTCAAACGTCTCAAAAAAGAAGATTAACTACTATTAAGACATTGGTCAAGCAACTTTTGATTAAAATAATTAGTTAACAATAGTGCTATTTTTATCAATAAAAAGATATTAATATATTCATCTGTTATTTGAAAAATAAGAGATAGCTTTAAAAGATGAAATAAATGCAAAATTAATTAGATTTTGCTTAACTAAGCAAAAGTTATTTTTAAATTTGCAAGAAGGAAGAGCTATTGGAGAATGAAAATCGAAATATTAGTTCAAATGAAGAAGATCAATCTATTACTGACATAAGTGAAGAAGAAAATAAAAGACAGATTGAATTAGAAACAGAGCGTGAGAACTTATTTATCGCCCCTCAAAGAGGGTTCATTAACACTTTGAAAACTGTTTGGTTTTCTATAAAGCATCCAAAGCAATTTTTCCAATTCTTATTCAAACAACGTTCCTTTCTTATATACATAATAGCAATTCTTTCGGGTTTTGTTGGTGCTGGTGCCGCTTGGGTATTTAGTAATTATATTTCTCTAACAAGAATTTTGTTTTTTGGATTAATTTACAACAATGCTGGTATCGCTCAATTACTAATGATTGTGCTTCTACCAACTTTAGCAGCAGCAATTACTGCTCCAATTCTTAATAAGTGGGCTCCAGAAGCAAAAGGTCATGGAATTCCTGAAGTAATGGAAAGTATCATTTTCGAGGATGGGTATATCAAAACCACAACACCTTATCTTAAAATGGCCCTTTCGGGCATTTGTATTGGAGGAGGGTTGAGTTTAGGAAGAGAAGGTCCTATCGCCCAAATCGGTGGAGGTTTTAGTTCTTTCTTAGGCAGAAAACTGGGTCTCAGAGGGAGAAGCATTAAAACTGTTGTTGTTTGTGGACTTGTTGCAGGAATTTCAGCAACATTCAATGCGCCCGTTGGTGCGGCACTTTTCGGATTAGAAATACTCATTATTTCATTAAGCGCAGATCAGCTTATTCCAATAATTCTTTCCTCTTTAATTGCAAATATAGTTGGAAGATTTATTCTAGATACAGGTTCTAAACCTATTTTTGAAATCCCCACAGAATTAACACAAATAGAATTCAATGATTATGTACACTACCTTCATTGTTTTTTATTATTGGGTGTTTTTGCAGGTTTATTTGCAATACTTTATACAAAATCATTAGGTTTAATTGAAAAAATAGTTCATAAAGTTAAAAGAGTGCCAACTGTAATGTGGCCAATTGCGGGTGGTTTCCTCACAGGTTTAATAGGTCTTTTATCACCAAAAGTACTTTCACAAGATCTACACTTCTCCCCCATTGGTGGTGAAGGATCATTATTTAGTATTGACAATGTAGAAGGCATACCTAGGATTTTTGGAGTTGGTTATGAAACAATCACCGCATTATTTGCGAATGACCCAATTGAAAACTCTTGGACAATGTTTGGTGGTGGGGTCATAGTGGTTTTAGTACTTTTACTATTACTGAAAATACTTGCAACAGGCTTTTCTGTAGGAACAGGAAATTCAGGCGGTGTTTTTGCACCAGCGCTAGTTATTGGTGCAACAACCGGTTATGGGTTTGCTTATGTATTGAACTCAGTAGTTCCCACATTAAACTTTACTAAACAAGATTTTGCTTTATTCACATTGGTAGGTTTTGCAGCGGTATTTTCAGGGTCATCACGAGCGGTCCTAACAATGATTTTCATGGCCTCAGAAATGACTCATTCATATCACACCTTTATTCCACTAATGTTAACGTGTACCATCAGTTATTTTATGAGTAAAGCTACTATGAAAGAGAATATCTATACCCAGAAACTCTTGATCAGAGGTATCAATATTTCAATGGCCGGACCAACGGATTTACTAGAAACGTATAAAGTAAAGGACATTATGACAACTGATGTAATTTGTGTTCCTGAACATATGAAAATGAATGAACTTGATTCGCTAGTAAATACTATGGATCATATTGGTTATCCGATTATAAATTTGAAGGGAGAATTTCTTGGCATCGTTACTACCACACACTTGAAATTGGCATTAAATAACAATCAAATGGATTCAACAGTTCTAGAAGCAGGGAATGCAAAGCCGTATGTACTTTATCCAGAAGAAACTGTTAGTCAAGCAATGAGCTTGCTCTATCGATCGGATATTGGGCGCATAGCAATTCTTGACAATCCTAGAACAAGAAATCTAGTTGGCATAGTTTCAAATTCAGATGTTATGAAATGCTTGGCAATGCAAAGGTTGAAGGATCTTGAAGAACGAAGATTTGCTGATAAAAAATTAGTAGAAGCAGAATTACAAATGGTTGAAAAAGCGGTTAAAAATTACCCCGAATTAGCAGAAAAAGTGAAAGTTATTAGCAGAAAAGAAAAACTTCGAGTTATAGAAAAGGATTTGCTAGCATTTCTTAGAGAAGAATGTGAAGATAAAGTTATGATAGATTGTCTAGAAAAGGAATATAAAGAGCATGTCACAACAAATAAGAAAAAAAATAGAGCTAAGAAAAGAGGAAGAAGAAGAAAGAAAAATGACTCTTCAGAAACGTCTGATAAAAAAGATAGTGAGATTAAAGATAATTAATCTAGAGTGCTCTTTCTCTAGCTAGTTTTTTTCTCTCGACCTACAATAACGTACTATTCTTTCAATCGAATCCATTTTACACTCTAGAGTAAATATACTCTCTATTTATTGAATAAACAGTCAAAAATTTTCGAATAGAAAAAAAAGAGATTATGAGACGTTAATCGAACGTCTCTAACTGTTTGTATTTACTCATCTAGTTGCGCCTTTCTTTTTCCGCCGAACTAGAACTGAGATGACAATAATAAGAACGATTATTAGTACTAAGCTTCCACCGATAATTCCAATCCACATTGGCCCGAGAAGGCTGAAAGTAACGTCGATATCTGCTATACTCCAATCACTCATTGCTCCACCATCATCCACTGCCCGTACACGGAAATTGTAAGTTCCAGGTGATAAAGGATAAACACTTTGCTTCAGAGAAGTGACATTATATTCTTTGAAAATAGTAGCAAAGCTAGCATCAGTACTAACTTCTACTTCATAGAAAGCAATGGTACCATCGGCATCAGAGCTCTCATTCCATTTAAGAGAAACTAAACCTAGGGCGTTAGTATCTCCAGGATCCGTTAATGTAGGAGTTGTTGGTGCAAGATTAAATTCATAATCAATGGCAATTTCATAAAGATGAACACTGCAATCTCTGGGACCAGTAATTTCAGCCCTCCATCGAAGGTCATATCCAGGATTAGCAAAAACATGTGGAGTGCCAGGAGTAACAAGCTCCCAACTAACGCCACCATCTGCTGACATGAAATATTCTACAGCAGTTCCAAATGGCACGTTATCATCTTTGTGTAGAGTGGCTTCTGTTATCAATCGTTTAGGATCTGGGCTAATTTTTGTTGATTGAGCAAAAGTAGTTCCGGAATTGTAAGTATCAGCTGCACTGCAAAAGTGTCGGAGAGTAACGAGTGATGATTGATTGGCAACGTATGTGTAATCACCTGACATAGTCACTTGGAGAGCTTCTGTTGGAGCAGAATAATTACTATGTAGACTAAAGTCATAAACATCTGTTGTATCATAAAGACGAATTCCTTTTGATAATTCTGCACTTGCAACATATCTTCCAAAGCTCCAGACACCCCATGACGAAGTAAGTTCATAATCAGGATATGTCATAGCTGTTGGGTCAGAAACATTGTAGATACTTAACCAACCACCTGCACCAAGATACATCAAATCACCATCGACATGAACATCATACATCGGAACTGTTCGACCAGATCCATCACTCAAAGTTGGTGCTGTTAAATCTGTGACTTGATAAATAGAAAGCTCATCCATTAGCGAACCATCACTTCCTTCGACCATATAGACATGTGTTCCTTGTGTCCAGACAGCTGTGTTGTTTATATGAAGTCCTGATGCATAATTAGCAAGTATTATTGTATTGTAAACATCTGAGACATTTACAATAGAAAAACCAGTAGTATATGAAATGTATAATATTTCGCCATGAATGAATATGTCTGTTAAACCACCACCACCAATTGTCTGGGGAACTTTGATATCCGTTGGATCTGAGACATCGAAAATAAATATACCATTAAAAGCAACGGCGTATACGAATTTTCCATTGACATCAAGTTTTCTCAGATCAACTCCTGTTGTAGTATAATTGTCTAATAGTATTGGTTGAAGTGGATTCCTTACGTCAACAACATAGAGACCATCTTCACCAGCGGCAATATAAGCAATTCCATCAACTACTCGAACATCCCAAACTTTAGGAGCTTCGAAAGCATTTGGATACCAAGAGTTGGTGAAATTAGCCATGTAACCAATTCTAATGGAATAAATACCATCTTGTGTTCCAGCAATTAGATCACCACCAAAAAGGGCAACATCATAAGTATAAGGAATTGTAGCAATATCAGTAACTATTGATATATGATGTGGATCGAAAACATCACAAACTTGTACTTTGCCAGAACCATCCGCAATGATAAGCGTTCTTCCTTGTTTGACTAGTTTTTGAGCGTGGCCAGGAGTATCAAATGTGCTGATAATTGTCGGGTTGGTTGGATCACGGATATCAATAACATGGACACCAGCTCCGCCATCCGCCAAGTATGCGAATCCTCCATCAACGATAACATCAGAAGCATTACCAGGGGTATTAACATAACCAACTTCAGTTGGTTGAGC
>DAOUWQ010000104.1 GCA_030667035.1 Candidatus Heimdallarchaeota archaeon
GGGGCGTTTTTCCCACTCTCTTCTCTTTTTTGGGCTTATTTTTGAAAGTAATTGCCAGTTCTTAGAACTACTTCGCAACGCATCAAAATGGATTTTAAAACAGGCTTTTTCAGAGTTACATTCGCCAATAAAAGTGAAGTTTCCATCTGGTTGCCTGACCAATTGACCAATATTGGGATGATGGCAATTACAGAGTATTTTTTCTTCTCTTTTCGGATTAGCGGTCACTAAGGTTTTGAAGAATGAGTCGAAAGACATTTTGATTGACCTTTAATTGGATTAATGTTGCCCTTTTAACAAGATATGATTTTTGTCGGTATTTAAATCTATTTGTTCTTTTAAGTCGGGTTATCTCAGTTTTCTTCCATTCATTGCCTGTGTAGTTAGAGAGAGACAGGTGTTTAGCATTTCTAACATTGAAAAACCATTTATTCAGGTGTTAGTCATTATAGACTTAATGCTGATGAATGAAGCAATGCTGTAGTTAGTTGATTGTTTTTTCTTCGGTTTTCTTCGGTTTACTAGTAATTTTGTCATGACACATAACTTAAATTAATTAGAAAGACCTAAAAATGGTTTTTGACCCTCTATCCTTACAAAATGCAATGTATTGGACTCTTAGGTTGGAAAAGATTGTTTATTCGAAATCTGCACATTTTAGTCTTGGATTTCGGGGTTCATTTCACTTTCGTTTGGTTTTAAGTTTATCAAATAGTAACATTCTTGGATACTAACAGGATAAAAAAAAATCATGAGAAATGGTTTGTTATCTGGTGGAGATATTTATAATCTTCTTATAAATTGGCCTAAGAGGCTTTCAACCGAAATTCCTTTTCTTACTGACATTATTCAAGATCGATTATCTATTAAAAGCGCATTATTATCTATTGGTTGCGGTACTGGTCAGCATCTGTTTGAACTACAAAATCATTATGATTGTAGCATTACTGGATTAGATATTGATGAATCTATGATTGAAAAAGCAAAACAACGAGCTTCAACAATAAAATTTATTGTGGCTGATTTCCTGGATAATGATACGTTAAGAAATACTAAATTCGATGTGATTTTTAGCTTAGGGAATTCTATTGGTTTGATAGCTTCTGCTTCTGGATCATACGATCAGGTAGTCAAAAAACTAGGATCACACCTTACTTCTACCAGTATTCTTATCTTTCAGATATTGAACACGGTGAAGGAACGAAATAATTGGTCTGCACCACGTCAGGTTCGTACTAAATCAGGTGAATATGTATTTTTACGAGGATTTACAACCACTAAAAGATTTATCCACCCGGAGATTATCACTCTTTTTCGTACAAACGAGGAAGAAGAATTTCAATTAAAAACTACTGGTAAAGCAAATATACCACGAATTTCGGTAGAAGAAATGACACTTTTACTTCAACAGGCTGATTTTACAAATATCCGTGTTTATGGAGATTACAACAAAGGTCCATTTAATGCTGATTCATCATCTGATATGATCTTTATTGCGGAAAGATAATAATAGCAACAAAACTAATTAACTCAAAAATTCTATTTGTTGCATTCAATTTAATATTAGGTTGAAGATTGATGGAAAAAGACTTTCAGGCGTTTCTTTCGAGATTAAAGTTAGAATCGACTGAATTACCTTCATTACTCACTTTTTTCCGTTCTTTATTATTATATCAGTATTTATTTCCTGACTCAATGAACAAAGTAGTTTCAGATAAGATATCTTTTATTACCAAGGATCTACAGGAGAATAAATCGACATCCTTAACTCTTGTTCTGAATTCATTCAATACAAAAATTCATCCCTCCTTAATTGACTATTTAAAAAGGACAGATTGGTGGTGGGATTATTTAGTGCTGCTTAAGCATAAAAGTATGACTATTTATCAATTATCTTCTCTTCATGAATCCACTATGAGCATAGAACAAAAAAAATCTTCGGGTGTGTACTTTACTCCTGAACCACAGATAAAGTTCATTTGTAAATATAGTTTGTACAAACGATTACTTTTTTCTCACAAATTGAAGATCAAGCGAGACGCTTTGATTAAAATCATATTCCAGCAAGAAATTGGTGGGTTGAAAAAGAATGATTTGAGATACTTATCTAAAATCTTAGGCAATTTTAAAGTTATTGATCCTAGTTGCGGTAGTGGGTTATTTCTTTACGAAATGAATATGATTGTAGGTTCATTATTACGAACTTTAGCTTCTAACAACATAATTGCTTATGTAGAGTATCAGGAATATCTACAAAAATTTCAATCTAACTTGACAGGTTATGATATCAATAGAGATCATATAGCTTTTACCAAATTTGCGCTATTATCGACCTGGATTCATTTTCAACCTGATAAGAGCTTAGATTTAGTTCAAAATTTCGAAAAATGGTATAGCGAATTAAACAATGTCCAAAACCTAAATTTTCTACAAACAATCATTCCTGAAACAAATACCTTTGATTTATGTATTGGGAATCCACCATATCTACGTCATCATGAATTTGATAATAAAAGCGTTATGCAAAATATTGTAGGTTCTCCTGCAATTAAAGGTTATAAATTACAATTTGATGCGAAAGCTGATCTCTATGTTTATTTTTGGATTAAGGGGATGACAGTACTTAAATTTGAAGGAATTTTGGGTTTTGTTTTATCCCGTTCTTGGTATTCTTCTCGTTTCATGTCTCCTATTAATACGTTGATTGCGAAGGAAGAATTTTCTCTTGATTTGGTTCTTGAACTCCCATCAGACAAGTGGGATAAAGCTCAAATTCGAACTAATATCGTTTTTGGTCATAGAAACTCTAATGTTCCAACTGAACAGATAACTGATATTATAGTATGGAAGAAACCACTCTTAGCTCTTCTAGAAAAATTCGATAGTTATCTGAATTTATTCTTAAAGAAACCAGAGGATTATATGTCAAAACATCAGGATCTTCAAATTTTTTCTGAAGAGACTAAAGAATACCGTTTTACTCGGGTTAGCAATGTAAAGTCCTTATTTTATCAAGATTCTTCGATTAATAATCCCTTAATGCGATTAGATTATTTTACAATGGCTCCTTTTTTGATTCATGACATTTTACTAGTAAATAAAAACAAATTTTGTTTACTAAAAGATCTGGGAAAATTATCTTTGGGTTCCACAACAGGTGCAAATGCATTTTTCTATCTGAGCGAAAAAACTATTGCTAAATATGGTTTTTCAGCTGATTATTTAGTGCCAATGACTAAATCACCCAAAGATGCGATTAGCTTATCTGATTTCACATCAAATAAGAAATTAAGATTATTACATATTACTCCAAAGTTAAAATTGGAAGATCATCCGAATTTGACCACATATTTGGAAAATATTCAGGATAAAATCCTCTCGCGTCCATATTTTCGAAATAAATCAAAGAAAGATTGGTATAAAACAGCTCTAATTCAACCTGATTTAATAATTCCTAATATGACCTTTCGGAGATCTTTTGTTGCAACGAACGAAAATAAACTTCATATTGACAAACAATGGATCGGTTTCTGGGCACATGATAAGAACTGGCTAGTACCTTTATTGGGTTTTATGAACTCTTCACTGGGGTTATTAATGAGGGAAGTTCAGGGGACTAGAACATTAGGTTTAGGGTCATTAAAGCTCTCCTTGGGTGAATGTAGAAATTTACTTGTATTAGATCCTAAGCTTTATCCAAGTGCCACTTTAAAGGCTTTAAATTCTGTTGTTCAAACTCTAATTAAAGAAAAAATTCCTGTATTCGGGGAAAAGACTAAATACACAGCGGCCCAAAAACAACTAGATAAAATTTTGTGTATTGATTACTTAGGACTAGAACCATCTTTCATCAAAGAAATACAGAAGGCACTAGTATTTGAAGTAGAATGGCGATTAGGGAAATCAATAAATTGAATAGCAGATCTACTGTAAGTGTACCTGCTAATAGAAGGATTCGTATGAAGAAACAGCTAATATTTCATGAAAAATTCTATAATGAGTATACATTCGATCCGGCAGCAAAACTAGGAAGAATGGAATCTATTATCAAAGAATTTTCTGACTTTGAGATTATAACTCCCTCCCCTGCTTTAGAGGAAAAAATTCTTTTGGTCCATACAGAGGATCATTTGGTAAGAGTAAGGAATGAATTGGATGAGGCCTACTCTATAGCCTTATTAGCGGCTGGAGGAGCTATATTAGCAGCTGATTACGCTATTGAGCATCAACCGATGTTCGCAGTTATAAGGCCACCAGGTCACCATGCTTCGCCAGATGGTTATTGGGGATTTTGTTTCTTTAATAATCTTGCAATTGCAGTAAGGCACGCTGCTCTTAAAAATACGCTAATTATTGATTTTGATCTTCATTTTGGAGATGGTTCCAGTAATACCTTTGTAAATGATTCTGAAATAACTTATTATTCCTGTGAAGGAGCCACATCTGAATCGTTTATAACAAATATGGAGCATTTTCTCTCTCAACAAAAGAATGTTGATCTTTTAGCAGTTTCAGCAGGTTTTGATCGTCACATCGATGATTGGGGTGGATTACTCTCAACAGAAGATTATTTTACGATTGGCAAGATATTAAAGGCATTTGATGAGAAAAATGGTGCTAATCGTCGATTTGCATGCTTAGAAGGGGGGTACAATCATAATGTTCTTGGCAAGAATGTACGTTCATTTATTGATGGTTTTTATTGAAACGTTTGTAGGTTGAACACCCGATTTACCAGTGGAATTTGATAGTAGCTTTGTCCATCCACTATTCATTCTTTATCAATATGATATATTTCAAGATTATTTTATCTAAATAACACAGAAATTCTCCATTATTGCTCATTCTTACAGTAATTTTTTAAATGCAAGATTTTTTCCCCAATCAGAGCTCAAATCCTAATTTAAAAGTAGAAAACGACGAATGGAACGGTTTAATTTAATTTACTTTGTATAGATTAAAGAATTGCGACCAAACAGTTAGATTTTGCTTTTTTAATGGAGATTTAGTTCTATTTGTTACAAATTTGATGTGAAAACATGTCATATAATTCAGAAAACACTCAAACCTACGAAACACACGATGTTAAGATTGATGCAGTTAAACCTCTCGAGAAACACATCGATTGTGTCTTTAAAGTCTTAGAAAAAGAAGAAGAACGTGAAATAACCAACAAATCAGGCGAAACTCATCGTGTATGCGATTTTACTGTTGCTGATGAGACTGGTTCTATTGTTATTACACTCTGGAACGAAGACATTGATGCTTTAGAAATTGATAAAGTCTTCAAATTATCAAATGGATTTGCGAATGTATTCAGGAATTCATTACGCCTTTCCAAAGGAAAATTCGGTGCTTTAGCTGAAGATTCTACCATTTTTGACGAAGTTAATTCCGAGAATAACAAGTCCTCTGAACATGTAGAAGATCCCAGACGTCGCTCTTACGGTGGTGGCGGCGGTGGTGGTCGTGGTGGCGGTTCTTACGGTGGTGGCGGTGGTGGTCGTGGTGGCGGTTCTTACGGTGGCGATCGTGGTGGTCGTGGTGGCGGTCGTTCAGATCGTGGTGGTGGCGGCGGTGGTCGTGGTGGCGGCGGCCAAAGAAGAGATCGCTGGTAGAATTTCTCTATAAGTCCTAATTCCATTTTAAAATTTTGGGAAAGTTATCCTTTCCCCAATTATTTTCTTTATTCAAAATTAGGCGAAAATCACTAGTTCTGACTCTTAGAAATGTTTTCTATTTTTTGTTGATTGTAGGCATCCTACTAATCCTTAGATTTTGTAAGATGTGGAAATGAAGTCGAAAAATTCTGATAAATCAATATTTCCACCTGATATTATTATTCCAATCGACTTATCTCGATATAGTTCTTTTAGTTCGCCTTCCACTAGTTTAAACAGACCTGCTAAGGGAACTGCACCAGAAGGTTCTACGACAAGTTTCATCCTTCCCCACAGGAAGCGCATTGCATTTACAA
>DAOUWQ010000378.1 GCA_030667035.1 Candidatus Heimdallarchaeota archaeon
AGCTTATCATCTGATATTAGTAATTTCTTCTTTAGATTAGCCAAGGTTTTTCACCTAAAAAACATTCGTAATTGGAATCAAAGTAATTCGTTATTGATATAAAGTTTCCTCTCATAAGTAAAGAGTGTTTAAATAATCAAACTCTCATTCCAGTAAGTTTTTGAATTCTTTTTTAAGTAATAATTCTTTGAATTCTCGTATTGCCGCTTCAATTTGATTGTTAGAAAGAAGGGTCATTCCTTTTTCAATCGTTTTTTCGTGTGTCATTTCGCATACCCATTTGAACAAATTTTCTGTATTTCAATTAATTAACTACTTTTTCGGGGCATGAAAAAACATAGTGTTTATCTTTTGAATCAATTGGAGACATTCTAATAAAAGCCATATCGAATATTTCTCTTTCATTTGGTTTTGTGTTTTGTTCTACAGCAAATGATCTCAACCACAAATGAGTACTCAATTTTGAGAGAATAAAATCATTGATAAGCTTCTCTTTCTTGTTCTTATGTTTGTCGAAAATACGTCCAATTTGAACATTATTTCTCCTTAGACCGAAATAAAAGAAGCTGCTCGTAGGTTCATTCATCAATTGAGCTCGAACTTTTTGTTTGAAAAGTTCAAATTCTTTTTGCTCATCTTCTGTATTGTATTTAGTATTTGGTGGAACGTACAGAGTTGTATAGACTCTTGTGGTTCTATTGTTACTGGATCTATTAATATCAAATAATGCACGATTTCTCAAGAAAAAGAAGTCCGGTCGCATAGTTCCTCCATGACGTCCATTTACAAGATAGTGAGTATCCATCCATTTTGTTCGCTGATAAATATGATCATGTCCAAAGAGTACCATCCTTACACCATATTTTCTAAATAAGGGTGTAAGATAGGATTGTACTTTCTCATCATTTCCCCAATCAAATCCTTGCCCCCAAAATCCACAACTAATAATAGCTGAATGAAAGAATACAAGACAGATTTCTGGCGCTTTTTCTCCTCGATCTAATTTTTCGCGCCACGTTTTCAAATCATTTTCAAGCCAATGCCATTGAGCTGAATAACAATCAATCTCATATTTTCCCCAACCAGTACCATTTGTATCTAGGAAAACCAAATGGACGTTGCCTTGATCAATAGAATACCAGTGACCTGGTAATACACCTGGACCCGTTACTGGATTTGTAATATACTTATGCCAAAATCTACAATCTTCATCTGTACCACCTAATACGTGGCCACGCCCCTTACCGCCTGTATAATAATCATGATTTCCAATAGCAGTTAATAGAGGTACATGGTTCCACAGTGGACTACATCTTGTGAATAGATCAGCCCAATATTCACTATAGAATGCATTTTCAGTTAAATCGCCAGTTGCTACAGCTAAAGAATAAACTTCACCAAAGGTGACTTTCTGTTCTGTTGCTGCTAAACCTCGAAACACTCTCCCTAAATCTGCGTTCCCTTTTGGTACTTTAGCTTCGACTTTCCCACGCAAAAATCCACCGGCTCTGCCTCCATGCAGATCTGAGCTTACTGAGAAGAAAAATGGTTTATTTCTTTCATCCAAATTAAATGACGTTCTAAACTCAAAAGATTTTGTTCCAGCAAACAAGGTAGAACATTCTTTCTTGTAGCATTCAATTCTATACTTATATTTTGTATCAGGTTTCAAACCTGAAATCATACCAATAAATAATGAATTCGCAGTTTGCTCAACATCAGTAAGATAATGGGATCTATGGGCTAACGGAAAAACAGCTACAGATTTATTTTCAATATCAGAAACATGAATTAGGCAATAGGCAAGCTCATTCCCATTATTATCAACAAATAGTGGCAATTTATCTTCTGAGAGGTACCCCCAATCTACATACATTTTTACCAGAACTTTGGAATTATCAGCATCTATTCTCTGTAAATAAATTTTATCGGGGATAAATTGCAAATTACTTAATGGTAAGTCTTTAACAAACTCATTTTCTACGAAAACTTCATTCTCTCTAATAAATTGTGTGAATTCTTGAGATGGAATGAATTTCTCTTGAACATCTACAAGCAATTGTTTTGGTTCTTCTCTGCTACCTTTCTTACGTTGAGGTTCTCTTAAAGGAATGCCGGAAGTAAGAGCTTGACTTAGAAGTAAAGGGAGAAGAGGTATTTTCATTCTCTCTGCATATTTACGTTTAGTTCTTTTTGAGTCAATTTTTTGGAGAAATTTGGTTCTTTTTGCATCTTTTTTCTTTTTAAGCTGAGCTCTTTGTATGAGGTGATTTTTTGTTTCCCAAGAATATCTTTTTGAGATGGTTCCGATTAATTTGATTAGTTCTTGTTCTTCAAGAGAAAGGAGTGAATGTAATCTTTTAGTAGCCAAATTTTCTGCTTCCAGTTATTTTTGTTGTATCATTTCCAGTAGATTTTCTAATTACTAATAACATTAAATAAATTTCTTTTCTAAAAAACCGATATTCAAAAGGAGAAAATGAAAGAAGGAGGAGAATTTATTCTTCTTCCTCTTATTTTGTTTTATCATCTGCTTGATGATAGAAATAGCTATAACCTTTTACCAAGTCCCAGAAAGTTTGATAATTCATATCTACCATCAATAAATTCTTGAACGTTTCCATAGCAAAATCGTAATTTCTCATAGCTAATTCATTGAATCCCTTATAATAAAGTACTACAGGATCATCAGGAGACATATTATAAGCAAATAAGAAATATTCTTCGGCTCTTTGTAGATTACCCAAGTAATGGTGACAAATACCAATGAAATATGGAATATTGAAATTGCTTTCTTTGATTACATCAGTATTGAATTTATCCATTATTTTATCGAAAATCATGAGCGCATTTGTAAAGTTGTTGTTTTCAAACTCTACTAATCCTTCGTAATACCGACTTGGTATAAATTCTTTGTTCAGTTTAGAAGCTTTTTTGAAATTCTTAACAGCTACTTTTTTCTTATCTTGAAGCATCTTTGTGTATCCTATATAGTACCAACCATAGTGGCTTTTAGGATATTTTACTGAGAACGCTTCAAATGCTTCTAAAGCAGTATCTAGTTTGTTGTCCTCAATATAGTTTATTCCATCTAAGAGGAGAGAATCATCAATACCATCTGCTTTAAAATCCTCTTTCTTTG
>DAOUWQ010000043.1 GCA_030667035.1 Candidatus Heimdallarchaeota archaeon
AGTATAAAAGTTGCTCTTTTTCCTTGCCTGTTGGGGAGTTCCGCTAGACATTTCTTGTGTCTGATGTGCTAATTCTGAAAGCTTCTTTTTTATGGATTCAGATTGCTCTATCAGAGTTTCAATATTAACTTCTAACTCTTTTAGATTATTAATAGTTTTAACGAGAGCGGCAGCCCCACCAGGATCTGGGAGATCAGGTCTTGTACCTACAAGAAATGCATAACCATCTACATCACTTATCATGGTTTTATTCAAAATCGCTCCTGCGAATCCTTTGATAAATCCACTTTTCAGAGGTGGAATTTTCAGCTTCTCTGCTTTGTCTTTAATTTCGGGTTCAGCAACCATATACACTTTTCCTTCATCTTTTTTATTGAGAAAACCGAATCCATCAAGGGTTATAATTTCCTTTGCTCCATGACCCTCTGCCCAAGACATAATAGCATTAGCAATAAAATATGCTGCTTCTGGAGAGACAGCACTTTCACCAATAAATACTGCAATTTTCGAATCTTTCTTTCCCATAATTCGATAGGGATGTCTCAAATAACCATCTAGGAAAACAGCAACAGGTGGTATTGCAACACCTTCGATAAAACCAATGGTCTTTAGACCTAATTTCTCACTTATATGTTGGGCAGCAATAGCTCCAGTTAATCCCATACCAGGAAAACCAACAATAACTGTTTCTACATCAAAATCAGTTTTACAGATGCACCGTGCATACATCTCACTATTTTCAATTAAATTTCTATCATAGCTCAAAACACATTTCTCCTTTTTTTTCTTGATTACAAATCTTCTATATTTCGTAAATATATACTATCTTTTACCATTATTTAGACTTGTTGTTTTTTTTCTTAGAAAAACTATTCTCAAATGTTAACATTCTGCCAATAAATTAATTCAAAAACAAAAGAAAGGTCGGAGAAATAGCTCCGACTAATAGCTGTTTGAAAATTATTTGTTTTTCTTCACTACTTCAACCATTCTCTTAATGTGTTCAGTAGTGGTTCCACAGCATCCACCAAGAACTTCAATACCAAGTTTTTGGATTTCTAACATATCATTAGCAAACCGTTCGGGATCTATAGGGTAAAGATTCTTACCTGCAACAGCCAATGGTGCTCCTGCAGTAGGCTGTACGATAACTGGTTTCGTTGCAACACTTTTAATTTCCTTAGCTAATCCTATCATTTCATAACTACCAAGTGTACAACCACAACCAACAACATCTGCACCTGCTTTTTCCAATCGAGCGATGGACTCTTTCACATCCATATTGCACAAGGGCGTTCGATAACCTTCAACAACTTTGTCAAAAGTCATTGCTACGATAACAGGTATATCACTTGCTTCCTTAGCACTCTTAATGGCTTCTTCCGCTTCTTCGATGTAGTACATTGTTTCAATACTAATCAGATCTACACCACCTTTCGTTAAGGCTTCAATCTGTTCATCAAAAGCTTCTCGGAACATTGCTATCGTATAGTCTCCTCCGTCGCATTCTAAAAGAACTGCATTTGGACCAACATTACCGGCAACATAACCATTTTTTGGGCAGACGCTTCGAGCAATCTCTACTTGACGAGTGTTAATCTGTTGAATTTTACCTTCGAGTTTTTTTCCTAGGCCTATAATGGTAGCGCCATAAGTATTTGTGTGGATAGCATCTACACCTGCGTCAAAATGTGCTTTATGTATCTCAGAAACAATCTCTGAGAAATAAGCTGAAAATCTTTCCGCAGAATCGCCAAGCACTAATCCTTTCTCAATGAGCTCGGTTCCCATTGCTCCGTCAAAGAAAACGGTTCGCTCTTTTATTAAATCAAGTATTGTTTTCTTCATGTATTTCACCAAAACTATAAGTCATTTCTTTCCCAATACTAATTGCCCCTACTTTTAAAAAACGTTCCTCAAGGGGAAAATCAGCGAAGAGATATAATCAAAACTTTGTTAAAGCTAGTGGTGCCTTAAATTAAGGTGGATGATATTTGCTTCTCAATCCAGGTTGATTACAATGAAGAAAATAGTTATTGGTATTGATATTGGTGGAACATTTACTGATATTATCATCCAAAACAAGGAATCTGGCGATATTATTAAACAGCTTAAGGTTTCAACTATACCCAAAAATCCCGAAGAAGCGATAATTACTAGTTTACAAAAAGAACTAACCAGTGAGGATATAGATTTTGTTCAACAAATCTATCATGCCACAACTATTGCAACAAATGCTTTTCTTGGTCAAGTAAATTTAGAACTGCCAAAAACCGCACTAGTGACAACCAAGGGTTTTCGAGACATTTTAGAAATAGGACGGCAAAGAAGAGCTTCTCTCTATGACTTTTCTTTTGAGAGACCAACACCCATTATTCCTCGACGTTTTAGATTTGAAATTGAAGAAAGGTTAAACCATAGAGGAGAAATAACTCTCCCCATAGAATTAGATATCCTGCCTAAAATAAGTGCCATTATCAAACAAGAAAATATCAATAGCGTAGCAATAACTCTTCTCCATTCATATATGAACTCAATTCACGAGCAAAAAATAAAACAATATTTTGAGAAAAATCACAAAGATATCTACATCTCAACTAGCTTTGAGGTATCTCCTGAACATAGAGAATTTGAGCGAACAAGCACAACAGCAATAAATGCAATTTTAATGCCGATAGTTTCTCGATACATAAATTCACTGGCGGAATCATTTACAGAATTTGGTTTTAAAGCTCCTTTGTTTATTATGCAGAGCAATGGGGGTGTTAGTAAATCAGATCAAATACAAAAACTACCTGTGAGTATTATAGAAAGTGGTCCATCAGCAGGAGTAGTTGCTTCCAGATTTTATGCAGAATTCCTTGATCTTAATAGAGTACTTTCTTTTGATATGGGCGGCACAACAGCAAAAGCAGGGTCAATTGTAAATAAAACAATTACACTAACCTCCGAATATGAAGTAGGTGGAGATGTTCATAGTGGGAGAATCGTAAAAGGAAGTGGGTATCCTGCTAGATTTCCATTCATTGATTTAGCTGAAATGTCTTCTGGTGGTGGGTCAATTGCATGGGTTGATAAAGGGAATGCTTTACGTGTTGGTCCAATAAGTGCCGGTTCAGACCCTGGACCTGCTTGTTATGATCATAAGGGTGAAGATCCAACAATAACTGATGCAAATCTAATACTTGGCCGGTTAAATCCTGAAGGTTTGCTTAATAAAACATTTAAAATATATCCTGAATTATCCAAGATAAGCATTGAAGAGAAAATAGCTTCAAAAATAGATTTGAGTGTATTTGAAAGTGCACTTGGAATCATTGAAATTGCTAATATTAATATGAGTCGTATTTTAAGAATTGTAACAGTTGAACGTGGTTTAGATCCTAGAGATTTCATTTTAATCGCTTTTGGTGGGGCAGGACCATTACATGCATGTGCTTTAGCTAATGAGCTTGAGATGAACCATATTATAATTCCTAATAGCCCTGGACTTTTCTCTGCAATGGGGTTACTCTTCACTGATGTTAAACACACTTATGTGAAATCAATTAGAGAGAAGATAATGAATCTTGATTACCAGGTAGTTGAAAACGAGTTTAGAAATTTGGAAGAAAAAGGATTTGTTGTATTAGATGAGGAGGGGTTCAAAGAAAAAGATATACTTCATCAAAGATTTGCAGAATTACGATATATAGGACAAGGTTTCGAATTATTAATTCCACTTTCTGAAATTGATTTGGAAGCTAATACAACTTCAACTAAAATTAAGAGTCTCTTTAATGAGAAACATAAAGCAATTTACGGTTATACTATGGAAAACGAAGAAGTTGAAGTAGTAAATATTAGAGTAAATAGTTTTGGTCTGATCAAAAAACCTGTTCTAAAGAACATCAAATCAGGAGCGAAAAAACCAATAAAAGAAGCTTTAGTTGAATACAGACAAGTGCTCTTTGATAAACAAAAGGACTTTGTTAAAACGCCAATTTATGATCGAACTGCACTTCTAGCAAAGAATGAAAATACTGGTCCTGCTATCATAGAACAATATGATACAACAACAGTTATTCCCTTAAATTGGAAAGCAAAAGTGGATGAATTTGGATTAATTCATTTACATAGGATGTGAAGCTGTGAAAGAAAATCAAGTAGATGTTATAACACGGGAAGTCATTCGTGGAGGATTGGAATTCATTGCTGAAGAAATGGGTATAATTTTACGAAACGCAGCGTATAGTACTAATATCAAGGAAAGAATGGATCATAGTTGCTCATTATTTGATTACAAAGGACGAATGTTGGCTCAAGCAGAACATATTCCTGTGCATCTCGGTGCTATGCCACTTACTGTGAAGAGTGTAATAACAACTTTTGAAGGAGAAATCAATCCAGGGGATTCATTTATTCTAAACGATCCATATTTGGGTGGAACTCATCTACCAGATATTACTATTGTTACACCAGTATTTTATCAAAAAGAATTGGTTGGGTATTCAGTAAGTAGAGCACATCATAATGATATTGGTGGGATGGTTCCTGGATCAATGCCTGGAAATGCTACTGAAATATTCCAGGAAGGGTTGAGGATTCCTCCCGTAAAAATAGTTCAGAAGGGTGTTGTAAACAAAGATATTCTCAATATAATAATGCTTAATTCCAGAACACCAAAGCTTCGCAAAGGCGATTTAATGGCTCAGCTGTCTGCTAATTGGACAGGAGAGAAACGACTAATAGAATTAATTCAGCGAAAAGGATTAAAAACATATAAATTAGTTGTTGATGAAATTCTGAATTATTCTGAAAGAAGGTTTTTAGCAATTATTAAGAACTTTCCCGATGAAGAAGCTGAAGGCATTGACTTTATGGATGGCGATGGGATCTCTGATGAAGAAATTAAACTCGTTGTCAAAGTAAAGAAACTTAATAACCATCTAACTTTTGATTTCACAGGCACATCCAAACAAGTGAGAGGCGCGGTTAATTGCCCATATGCGGTGACATTGTCTGGTGCTTATTTCGTTTTGCGATCAATAACTGACCCTACTATACCTGCAAATGAAGGACTATATCGTCATTTAACAGTTATAGTTCCAGAAGGGTCAATATTAAATGCTAAACCGCCAGCAGCAGTTGTTGGTGGAAATGTAGAAACATCTCAAAGAGTTGTAGATGCACTGCTAAAAGCATTCTCAAAGATAATTCCGGATAGAATACCTGCAGCATCCCAAGGGACAATGAATAATCTCATCATTGGTGGTATGGATGCAAATAATCAACCATTTACTTTTTATGAAACTATAGGCGGAGGAAGCGGCGGTACACCAAATAAAGATGGAGTCGATGGAATTCATACTAATATGACGAATACTATGAACACCCCTATCGAGGAAATTGAAGCTAGATATCCACTAAAAGTTCTGGAGTATTCATTGAGAAATAATAGCTCTGGTAAAGGGAAGCATCGTGGTGGTATTGGAATAATTAGAGCATTTCAAACAGAAGTACCTGTTGTAATTAGCCTTCTAGGGGAAAGACAAAAAACAGCTCCGTGGGGATTACAAGGAGGAAAAGACGGGAAACAAGGAGAATATTATAAAATTACCACTGAGAATAAAAAAATAATCTTACCTGGAAAAGGAACTTCTACATTAGAAGCTGGAGAAGTAATAGTTATTGAAACTCCTGGAGCTGGTGGGTGGGGTGATCCTAAGGAACGAAGTAAAGTACAAAAAACTGATGATAGATTAGACGAGAAAGTTTCTGAAAAATAAGGTAAAAAAGTGAATTTGTGCCAAAAAGTTCTAAATCGTAAGATTTATTTTCTCATAACTGACAAAATTGTGTAAGAAGCATTTGAGTTTAGAGTTTCGTATTGGAGCAATGTATAGTGACCACGCCATCTAAGGGAGATATAATAAAAACAAAAACCCCTTACAAGACCCACCCGGATCTTGAAAGAATTCTTACAGATGGCAATTGGTACAGAAAACTCATTGAAACAATGGAAGACGGCATTATTGCTACAGATACGAGTAAAACGATTATTTTTGTTAATCCTGCTGCGTGTAAGAAATTAGGATACACCGAAGATGAATTGCTTGGAAAAAGCTCTCTTGAAATTGTTGTTGAAGAAGATCGCGATAGAGTCTCTCGAGAATCAGATCTACGATTTAGTGAAAAAATCTCTACACAATATGAAATTACTTTTAAAACAAAAGTTGGTTCAAGACTTCCTGTTCTTATTAGTGGTTCACCAATTTTAAGTGAGAAGAATCAAACACTCGGTACTTACGCTTTAATTACAGATATCCGCGATAGAAAGGTTGTAGAAAAAGAGCTACGCGATAAGAATAATGAATTACAGTCTCTCTATAATAATTTGTTAGAATTATACCAACAATTAGGTGCAATAATCGCTGAAACAACAACAGTACCAACAACTGAAATTTTACTTTTTACTTCCAAGAATTGCGTTTATTGTGCACCGGCTGAAGAAGTACTACAAGAAGTACTTGCCTCGTATGCTGGAAAAATCACTTATAGAAAAGTGGATATTGATGAGGAACCTGAATTAGCTGCAGAACATGAAATTCTTTCTCTACCGACAATTGCAATTGGAAAAGAACAATTAACCTCTGTACCAGATATCTATAAATTACATTCAGCATTATTCAGTGCATTAGTACCAGAAGAAAAATTCAGAAGAACAAGACAAGAATTAGATAATATCATCGATAATTCACCTGTTGCTATTTTTACTATAAATTCGAAAGGAACGGTAACTAAAAGCAATCCTCTTGTTGGGATTTTAACTGGTATGGAGCTACAAGACATTACAGGTCATGATGCTCTAAAACCGGGAAAGAATGGAGAAGCACTATTTCCAAAATCACTAGTTAAGCTATTTAAGAAGGGTCTAAAAGGCAAGACAATAACAGAAGATCGCTTACGGATCAAAGACTACACCTCTAAGAAAGCTGATCCTTTTTCAATTGTAAGCTTCAAAGTAGTACCAATGGCTACAAAAGAGGGAGAAATAACTGAAATTCTTATCCTATGTGAAGACGTCACTAAATTAGCTATGCAAGAAGAAGCGCTGGGTGAATCATTTGCTAAATTAGAAATACTAAATGATAAGCTGTTACAATTAAATAAAGATAGGTCAAATTTTGTTGAACTTACATCAACTAAACTAATTGAACCTTTAAGAAACTCGAAAGCGTTAATAGAGAATATTCTCAGCGGTCAATTGGGTGAGCTAAGCGAGGAACTATTCGGTACCATGGAATTTTTGAGAAATAACTTGGATAAAGTTACAAAGAGCATTTTAGGAATTATAGAATTTTCAAATGTAGAAGCACAAGACTTTAGTTTGAGCCTTGGTGAACATAACCTTAAGGAGCTAATTTCACAAACAACTAGTTTAGTTGGTTCTGTTGGTATAGAAAAGAGTTTTATCGGAACCGTAGATGTTTCTAATGAAATCAGTGTTTGGTGTGATTCCGAACAAATTATTCGTGTTTTAAGAAACTTAGTTTTGAATGCGATACAATTTACTCCTTTAAATTGTAATATTCTCTTTACTGCTAAAGAGAAAAATGGTCTTGTAACCGTTTATGTGAAAGATAACGGTTATGGTATTCATAAAAAAGACCTCTCAATTATATTTGACCAATATGTAAAAATTGATCCCCACAGTGCTGGTTCAGGGTTAGGATTATCTGTGGTAAAAAGCTTAGATGAAGCTCATGGTGCAACCGTCAAAGCAGAATCAGAAGGTAAGAACAAAGGTTCAACATTTATCTTCACTTTACCAACCAATAAAGGATCATATTCAAAACTAATTTCTAAGAAAAAGAAATCAAATTAATTGCTAGATTTTATTTAATCTCACTTTGTTTTGTATGTCAGAAATATTTTATACCTACGCAATTAAAGAGATACTGTGATGAAAAAATGCACTATCGAACACTAGGTAAAACTGGACGAAAAGTATCAATACTTGGTTTTGGCGCAATGCGTTTGCCCACAATAAAATCAGGGGAAGAAGCAATCAAAC
>DAOUWQ010000076.1 GCA_030667035.1 Candidatus Heimdallarchaeota archaeon
CCATTACATTGGGATCAGGGACAGTAACAATATGATTCTTTATTATCTTCTTTGTTTCATTGAACCAGAATTCAGAAGTTTGGTTTAAAGCTTGGCCTTTGTAAGGAATGCCTTGACTTAAAATTACATCAAATGCAGATATACGATCAGAAGTTACGAGTATTATTTTATCTTCATGGAAATACAATTCTCGAACTTTTCCACTTTTCTTTTGACCGTAACCATCGAGATTAATATCTAAGAGAGTATTTGGCATCTGTTCTTGTATCATTGTAATTAGTTTTTCTTTATCCATCTAACTTAACTCCTGAATTATTTATGGAACGTTATTCTAATGGTAATTAGAATTTTACTGTTAAAACGCTTTTTTGTCTTTCACTTTACAAACTACTTATGAACGGCTATTCCTATCTAAGATTATAAATAACTAAGGTTTAATTGTTGTCGATTAGTGTTTAATCCGACACATAGTCGAGGGATAATAAGTGAAAGAAAAAAAAGAAGATCTGAAAAAACTCATTGAGGGCTTGAATGAAGGAATGGACCCAGAAAAGGCCAAAGAAGATTTCAAAGAGCTCATCAAAGATACTGGACCAGATGACTTAGCAAAAGCAGAGGAAGAGCTTGTCAAAGAGGGGATGCCTCGTGAGAATTTGAACAAACTATGTGATGTTCATCTTGCAGTTTTCAAAGAGGACCTCGATAATAAGGGTATTATCGTTCCTTTAGGTCACCCAATCAATATTTTGATGGAAGAACACCGGATGGTGTTAGAATTTGCGGAGAAATTGAACCGTACTTCTATAGCCATTGCAAAGAATCCGAAGAAGAAATTCGAAGCAATTCAAGATGAAATTAAGGTTTTGAAAGATATTGCTCACCACTTCAAAGAAGCAATAAAGCATTACCTTCGTGAAGAGAATGTTCTCTTTCCTTATATTGAAAAACATGGTTTAACAGAACCACCCGCCCAGATGTGGATCGATCATGATAAAATAAGAGGTTTGGAAAAAGATCTCTTTGCATTAGCAGATTCCACTGAAGACAAATCAACAAAGTATGATGATTTCACCAGCAAGTTATTGAAAACCGTTGGGGCTCTTGCAGGAATGCTCACAACACACTTTTTCAAAGAAAATAATATCCTCTTTCCGGCAGCTTTGAGGTTGATTTCACAAGCAGAGTGGAGAGATATTCGAAAAGAGTTTGATGAAATCGGTTATTGTTGTTTTACTCCAGATGAATCAACAAAAGCATTTGTAGTAGTAGATGAAGAAGAAGGAAAAGAAGACAAAATACCTGAGGAAATAATGATGGATGGAATGATTGAGTTTGAGACAGGCCCATTGCCAATAAGTTTGATTGAACCATTGCTCAATGCTTTGCCAATTGACATAACCTTTGTTGACCATGAAGATATGGTTAGATATTTCAGCAAAGGCGATGAGCGAATTTTTGTGAGAACAAAAGCAATTATAGGTCGTAGCGTTATCAATTGCCACCCAGAAAAGAGTTACAGTATTGTGAAACAAATTTTAGACGACTTTCGATCTGGCAAAAGAAAAAAGGCTGAATTTTGGATTAATTTGGATGGCACTGTAATCCACATCAGATATTTTGCTATTCTTGATAAAGCAGGCAAATATCTAGGGTGCATAGAGGCATCACAAGATATTACCGAAATCCAAAAATTAGAAGGACAGAAACGCCTTCTTGACTAAATAATTTATACTACAAATGGCAGTTTCTTACAAACTGCCCCTCTCTAATTTTTTTAAAGCATCAATTACTTCATCAGATTGAGGTGGAGTAAGTGATTTACCATCTAAAGTTATACCTTGTTTTTGCGAAACTATTTTGCCGACAGCATTAATTGGTACATCTGCAGTAGATTCTTTTACGATATTCTTTGCTTTTTCTAGAGATGCAACCACTAGTAATGTACCAGAAGAAATAACCTTCAATGGGTTAACTTCTAATAACTCACAAACTTCTTTGGTTTCCTTTGTAAGCGGGAATTTTTCCTCGGTTAATTCCAAACCGTAATTTTCTGCAGCAATAGTTTCAAAAGCAGCACCCAGAATCCCACCTTCTGTTGCATCATGCATTAACCCAGGTTGATACTTTTTATTTATCATTAGAGCACTATCGGATACAGAAATGTTTTCACCTAATTTCATCAACCTACTTAGTTTTTGTTCTCCAAACACTTCTTTCAGCTGTTCATATCCTTCGGAGGCAATAATACTCATCCCCTCTTTTGTACACCAACCAACACAGAGCATGACATCCCCTTCTTGGATCTTACGAGTTACATAAAAATCCGCTGGAACAAAACCTATCATTGCTCCTGAAACAATTGGAGTATTTACAGAAGAGGATATTTCCGTGTGACCTCCAAGAATAGTTATTTTTTGCTTGACACACTCAGAATCTATTCCATCTTGAATATTCTGAACTTCTTCCTTTGTAGTTCCAATAGGCAAAATAATTGTTGAATTAAAAGCATAAGGAAGAGCACCACTTGTAACTATATCGTTTGAATTTACCAAAACTGCATATCTACCTGGATCAGGAGTAGGAAAAGTGATTGGATCCGTTTTGTAAACAACAAGAGCATCTTCTCGAGACTGATAGAACTCTTGTGCTCTTTTTATTGCTAACTGGTAATTAAAAACAGCAACATCACAACCAGCTTTCGGGCCCTGAATTACACCATCAGCTTGGAATCCAGTCTTTGTTACTAATTCTTTTAGCAAGTCCCAAGGCAGTTTCCCTTCTTTCATTTGCTTACACACCTTCTAAATGGAAACAACAACGATAATCGCATCTTAAAAATATATTCCAAATAAAGAGCAAAAAGCTATTTCTAGCTTTCACCCATGTAAATCTTCAGGAAGCAACTCATATGGATGTTCAAGTATTAATTTATTAAATAACGTCGGTATACGAGCAATGTTGTGTTTAATCACTGTCCAGTTCTTCTGTTTGATAAATTTACGAATAATACGAACATATCTACCAGGATTTAAGAATGGAGAATTAATTTGATTTTCAGCTACTAATGCCAAATCTAACAACTCTTGGGTTGTATAAGTTGTTGTACCAAATTTTTTATCATTATAGGTATAGAAATGATTGGAGGTTAGCTGACCGTTTTCTACTGCTTCCGCCCACATTTCAGAGCCTTTCAGATATTGGAAGGGAAATGCTTGAGCAAAATCAAGTTTTGAATTTTTGCAGTAATTGATATCATGCCATATTTCTGCTGGCTTTTCGGTAGGAGCGCCTATAATAAACGAAGCAATAATGATAAAATTATACTTTTCTCCTAACTCAAATGCTTGATCAAGTTTTTCTCGCCATATATGTGATGGGAAGCTTGTTTTACGATACATTTCGACAAAACGTGGCACCACTGTTTCTAGACCAATTTGTATACCACTCAACCCAGCGCGTCTCATTAACTTTGCACCCTGTTCGTTAATATGATCTGCACGAGCTAAAGCCCAGAAAGGAATATCTAAACCTTCTTTTATTTTCATTTTAAGGATTTTCTGAATATATTTTGAATTAAATTTCAAGCTATCATCAATGACTATGATGTTTTCATACTTCAATTCATGCTGAATAATCGCTATTTCTTCTATTATCTTTTCGGGGCTTTTCTGCCGATAGTTCATTGACAACTCTGTTCGTGTACAAAAACGACATTTTCTCCATGGGCAACCACGAACCCATTTCATAGTTGCTGAATCGCCCATATGAATTCCAGAAAGTTCGTTATATGCGATATGTCTCACATGGGAACGATCAGGCAAAGGAACTAAGTCTAGATCATTTACACAACCTAAATCATAGAATTTCTTTTCGGGATTCTTAATGATATTTACTATCTCAAGATCAGCTTCACCAGATACAGCATAATCAATCGCTTCACATTCAGAAAAGATTTGCTCTTTTTGCAAAGTAGGGTGAGGACCACCGACAATAGTAATAATATTTGGGTTGATTTTTTTCGCCATTCGTAATATTGAATAAACTATTTCACGAAATGGTGATAAAGTGGTTGTACCAATATGAGTGAAATTATTCTGAATCAAATAGTTAGCCAATTTTTTGGGAGACCATCCTTCTGCTGCAATATCTACAACAGATACTTTGATCCCTTCATTTTTCAAGGCACTTGCTAATATCAGTACTCCTAGTGGCTGACAGAATCTATCAATAACACCCCATTGAAATGGGGGGTGGATTAGTAAAACATTTTCTTCGCTCATCGTTGAAACCCACTCGAATATTTATAGATTCAATGACTTGTACATATCAATAAAAGTATTGTTAATAATCTCTTGTTTAATTGGAACGTTTAGTGGGTATTCATTTTCAATGGATACAACAGATATAGAAAGAGATGAAGAAATCAAAGAATCTAAAAAATAGTTTTTTTGATGTAAAAGAGAAGTAATAATAGGAGAGTATCTCCTATTATCTGAGAATCTAATGTTGAGGTTTTTTGCCTTCAGGCATTCCGGGTTTGCCTTTCATTTTCTGCTTGATTTTAGCCAATGCTTCTGGAGGTATTTTTCCTTCCTCAATCATTTTCTGTAGTTTTGCATGTCCTTCAGGACCCATTTGCAGTAATGCCATAGGGGAGAGCTCAACTTCTTCGTCGTCGTCCAAGTCTTCAATGTCACCTATGTCAATTGTTTCAAGACCTTGGAAGGAATAGTAAGTATTGTACAAGTCAGCATATATTCCATCTTTTTTCATCAGCTCGTCATGATTTCCCATTTCAACTAATTCACCGTGATCTAAAACAATGATCTTCTTTGCATCATGAATTGTTGATAATCTGTGGGCAATAACAAATGTAGTTCTATTTTCGAATAGCATTCTTTGAGCACTTTGAACTAGTGATTCTGAATAGGCATCTAACCTTGAAGTAGCCTCATCCAAAATGAGTATCTTTGGATCTGCGAGCATGGTTCTTGCAATAGTAATCATTTGTCTTTGACCAGCACTCAGCTTCTTTCCACCTTCTTGAACGAGTGTTTCGTAACCCTTAGGAAGGGCCTCAATGAAGGCATCGGCTCCGAGGAGTTTACAAATTCCATATACTTCTTCTTCTGTAGCATCTGGTTTACCATATTTGATATTGTCATATACGGATGCGGTAAATAGGTATGGTTCTTGTGGAATGAGTCCAATAGCACCTCGAAGTGAGGATTGTTTTAAATTGCGTATTTCTTGGTTTCCTATTTTAATTGTACCCTTATTCAAATCGTAAATACGAGGCAGAAGCTTACTTGCAATGGTAGTTTTTCCAGCACCTGTATGACCGACCAAGGCGACCATTTCTCCTTCCTTTACGTCAAAGGATACATCTTTGATCACATAGTTTTCGTCTTCATAAGCAAACCAGATGTTTTTCATTGAAACTGAATAGTTTTCCTTCAAGTCCTCAGCGTTTGGTGAATCTTCGATTGCGGGTGCCGCTTCTAACACATCAATTACTCTATCAACAGCTCCCAATGAATTCTGTAATTCAGGAAAAGCCATCGAAAGGAATGTTATTGGTCGTAAGAATAAACTTGAGAGAGTTATCCCCAGGAAAATCTCTCCAACGGAGAGGCTAATTAATCCTCCAGCCCAGAGAATTGTTGCAACCGTTATTGACGATACTGCACCTATGAGTGGCATTGTGATAAACATCATCAAACCAAATTTCTGGCTCATTTTGTAATATTGTTGATTTAATACACCCATTTGTTTTGAGAGTGTTTTTTCTCTGTTGAATGATTTGGCTACTGCAGCTCCGGCGAAGCTTTCAGCTATTTTTCCGGATACAATACCAAATGCTTGTCGTATATCGAGAATAATTTTTCTGCCGAATTTACTCAAAACTGCACTAATAGTTAATGCAACGGGTACAGAAGCTAAACAAATGAGTATTATTTGCCAGCTTGTTTGGGTTAGGAGTATAACAAGTGTCGTTACCAAAAGCACCAGTTGAATAGCTATCATAGTAAAGATGTGTATTCCTGTTGCAATTTGATCCGTATCGCTAGTAATCCTAGAGGTTATGTTTCCACTTTGTTCATTTTTGATATAGCTCATTGATGAATTGATCAATTTACTGTACAAATTCACTCTGATGTTGTTTACAAATATTGCATTGGCTTTTGCAAGAATTCTTGTTGACAACGAATTTAGGAAGAATCCTGTGATATTCATTAATCCAAATATTAATGTCAACATAATAATAGCATTCTGAATCGTCATAGTTTGATTGAAAACCACGACTTGACCTTCAGCTATATTTGAAAATGCATCAATTCCACGTGTTAAAATCAATGGACTAAAGATTTGTGTTGCTGAATAAATTAAACTAATAAACGCAGCAAGCGCCATTAACCAACCCAAACCTTTGATAAATCCTCCTAAAGCTTTGAGTAGAACACCTATTGGTCTGTTTGCTCTTTTCTTTTCACTGCCCATACTGCCTCTTACTACTCTACCCATTCCGCCGTGCATACCCATTAGTTTACACCTCCGGATACAGAAGAATCACTTTGATTCTTCGCGGATTTAATTATTTCTTCACCCATTGGGAGTAAGCTAATCATAAACTGATATTCGGGGCATCTCTGTAATAATTCCGTATGAGTTCCTATATCTATTAGTTGTCCTTTATCTAAGAAAATAATCATGTCTGATTCCACCAATGTAGATAATCTTTGCGTCACAACGATTGAAGTTCTACCTTTGATCAATTCGTCTATAGCAGCACGCAGCCTTGCTTCGGTTTTAA
>DAOUWQ010000036.1 GCA_030667035.1 Candidatus Heimdallarchaeota archaeon
AGTGAGATTGCAATGTGTTCAACGAAGTAAGAAAAAAGAAGTGGTAAAGCGACTTTTGGAGGTAAGTAAGTCTTATATTTCTCAGCTCGAGTTTCACCCATTAATCTTACATCCAATTTAGCTATTCTTATTTTTTAAAATAGAATAATACTTAATCATTTGTATGAATCTAGTCATCCTCTTGCTCTTTGAATTGTAATTGATAGAGACGATAGTATTCTCCTTTTCTAGAAAGAAGTTCATCATTTGTACCTTCTTCTATGATTTCTCCATCACGAATTACAATGATTCTATCAGCTGTTCTTACAGTGGATAAACGATGAGCAATTATGAATGAAGTTCTACCCGCAAGAAGTTTGTCTAATGCTCTCTTTATGATAATCTCTGTGTAAGGATCAACTGATGATGTTGCTTCATCCAGCACAAGGATTTTTGGATTTGGTAATAATGCTCGAGCAAAGGAAATGAGTTGCCTTTTACCTACAGATAGTTTACCACCACGTTCCCCTACTTCAGAATTATATCCATTTGGCATTCTGTCTATGAATTCGTCCGCATTAACAGCTTGTGCTGCTTGTTGGATTTTTTCCATAGGAACATCCTTTAGACTATAGGAAATATTTTCTGCAATAGTTCCTGAAAATAAATAGGGATCTTGTAAAACAACACCAATCTGACCTCGTAGAGAATTCAATGTGACATCTTGAATATTATAATCATCAACGGCTATCGACCCTTCTTGTATCTCATAAAAGCGAATAAGAAGATTAATTATTGTAGTTTTTCCGGCTCCTGTCGGACCAACAATTGCAATTGTTTCTCCAGGTTGTACTTCCAAATTAAATCCGTTGAGTACTAGTTCGTTTTCTTTGTAAGCAAAAACAACATCTTTGAATTTCACACGACCAGTTATTTCTGGCAATTCTAGCGCATCTTCTTTTTCCTTAACATCTGAAACACTGTGATTCAATTCATAAACTCGTTCTGTTGCTGCCATAGTGGATTGGAAAGTGTTGTAGAACATTGTTAAATTGAGAATTGGTCTGAAAAAGATGCCAACATAGGAGGTGAAGGCTAATGCGACACCAATTGTTAATGGAACATGCATAGAATCGAACATCATTGTCCAACCACCGTAGAAGTAAACAAATCCCGTTACTGCCGCTGCTAGGAAATTAAAAAGTGGGAAAGTAGTTGCAAATACAGCTATTGCTTTCATGTTAGCTTTTCTGTTTTCTTTATTTACAGTATCAAAATCTTGAATATTTTTTCCTTCTCTACTAAATGATTTTGATATTTTCACTCCGGAAATGCTCTCAGAGAGATTAGCGGTAACATTCGCAATTGTCTTTCTTGTTTTTCGATATGCTTTTCGTGCTCGCTTCTTAAAAGACCAACTGATAATAAGTGTTGTTGGGATTGAAAATAGAAAAACCCAGAGAGCCAGTTCCCAATTCATCCAGAGTAGAACAATACTTACACCAATCAAAGTTATGAAATCTATTAGTGAGGTAATAATTCCACCACTCATAAGCTCATTAATTTTATCACAATCATTTGTTACTTTGGAAATAAGTCTGCCTGTTTCTTGATGGTCAATATATTTCATTGAGAGGCTCTGAAGATGATTGAATGTATCTGTTCGAATGTTTTTAACAGTATGATATCCTATTTTGTAAAGAAGGAATATCCTAAAGATATCTATTACCGAGCTGATAATCGCAACAGCAAGTAAGGATAGCGCTAAGATTAATAGCCACTTATCTCTGTCTTCTGCAAATAAAAGATATTTATCTCCTAAAACACCATCTATAATATATCGTAAAATTTGTGGAGCAATAAGACCAATTACTGCACTAATAACTACTAGAATTATTGCTAGAATGACCATTCCTTTGTAGTCTTTCAAATAACCAAGAATCCATTTACCTAATTTTCTATCCGAGGTTACTCTTGCTCGCTCTTTTTTATCTTCTTCTTCTATCAAGGAATCAAAATGGCCGCCTCTTCCAAAACCCATTATTTTTGTCCTCCATTATCTATTGATGAATCAAATGAACCCTTTGAAGGTTTATCCAATTTATTGAAAGATACAATTGTATCTTGCTGATCAATTAATTGTGTCTCGTAGAGATGCTTATAGAGACCTCCTTTGCTCATTAGCTCATCATGTTGACCTAATTCAACAATTTTTCCTCTATCCATTACAACAATTTTTGTTGCGAACTTTATTGTTGATAATCTCTGAGTAACGATTAAAGTTGTTTTATCTTTAATAAACTCACCAACTGCAACTTGAAACTGGTTTTCAGTTTCAAAATCTAGAGCACTTGATGAATCATCCATAATCAGTAAGGGCGTTCTAAGAAGTAATGCTCGGGCAATTGTCAAACGTTGTTTTTGTCCACCGGAAAGAGTTAATCCTCGTTCACCAACTACTGTATCATATCCATCTGGGAATGAAGTAATAAATTCATGAGCTTGAGCAATTTTTGACACTCGCAGAATTTCTTCTTCGGTAGCATCAGGTTTGCCAAAAGCAATATTTTCCTTTATTGTCTTTGCAAAGAGAAAAGCTTCTTGTTGTACTATTGCTATTTGCCTTCTGAAAGGTTCAAGCTGGACATCTCGTATATCTACATCATCGATGAGAACTGCACCTTCGATTGGATCATAAAATCTTGGAATTAAACTAACAATCGTACTTTTACCAGAACCGGTAGTTCCTAAGAATGCAATAGTTTCTCCTGGTGTAATGATTAGATTAATTTCGTCTAAAACAGGAGGATTTCCTTCGACATAAGTGAAAGTAACATCCTTAAATTCTATTTTCCCTTTAATTCTTGGTAGTTCTATTGCATCATCTTTTTCAATAATTTTCTTTTCCATGTCTATTACTTCAAAGATTCTGTTAAGGGATGCTGTACCTTCTTGCAAATGTAAAATAGCAAAGGACATAAATCTTGTAGGCATCCGCATCATTATTAGATAGCTATTAACTGCAACTAAAGTTCCTATTCCTCCTACTAGCGTTCCAGCAAGAACTGCTCTTCCACCAAATAATAGAATAAGAAAAGATCCTATTGTTAAAAGCAACGGAAAAATGGTATTAATATATGCACGTAATTTTGCCAATCTTAAATTAAGATCTAGATACTTCTCATTTTCGTTTTCAAATTTCTCGCTCTCGAATTTCTCTGCCGCAAACGCTCTAACAACTCGAGAACCGTAAACATTTTCTGCGAGAACGGAATTCATGTCACCAAATTTATTCTGAATTTGTCTCATAAGTGGACGAATTCTTTTGGCATACATAAACATCGAAATAAACATTATAGGTGCAAACCCAACAAAAATTAGCATTAATTGCCAATCCATCAAACCAACAATTACAAATATGCCAGTATACAGACAGATTGATCTAAGGAAAATTCGT
This sequence comes from Candidatus Heimdallarchaeota archaeon, assembly GCA_030667035.1. Lineage (GTDB taxonomy): Archaea > Asgardarchaeota > Heimdallarchaeia > JABLTI01 > JABLTI01 > JABLTI01. The sequence goes on from DAOUWQ010000036.1 coordinate 3,437, forward strand.
AAACCAATACTTAGTAATCTTCGAATAGCTTCTACATCACTTGTTCCCCTCGAGATTAACTGCCCTGTTTCCATACGATCAAAGAAATCGATAGACTGCCTCTGGATTTTTGTATATAATCTATTTCGAAGATCATAGATGACATTTTGAGAAATATATTCATTAATATATCTTTGAACGAACCGAAAGATTGATGCAAGAAAACCTATTGCTATAAAAATTGGTATCCACAGTTTTAATGCATTGAATCTCAAAACAAAATTCTCTTCATAAAAAATACTGTTAATAATTTCTCTAATAATATAAGGACTAACGAGCGTAAACGCAGAATCCAATACTGCTGTAAAAATGACTACTCCTATAGCAAATAGAGTTTTTCTTTTCATATATTTTATAATACGTAGGAGTGGATGCATAACCAAAGATCACAACATTAGATTAGTGAACCTATTTCTAATAGTGACACATAAAACTATTTCGGTTTCGTTAATAATTCAACCAAATATGAATGTTTAATTTTTTTCACTGTTTGGATTCTATCTGTTCAATTGCATCTTTTGCTGCTTGCTTGACTTGTTTATAATGGCTTCTAAGAGATTTTCTAAGAACAGGGAGAGCACGCGCATCACAAAAATTTCCTAAAGCATTTGCAATTTCTTTACGAACGAACTTATTAACTTCAGAAGCATATGTTTGAATTAAAACAGGAATGGCTTCTTTCTCGCCAATTTTTCCGAGAGCTTCTGCACACGCTCTTCGAACATAATAACAAGTATCTCTCTGAATTGTATGTGAGAGAGCCAGGGTTGCTTCCTTCCTGCTGTTATTTATTTCGCTTGAATCTATTTCTGATTGTGCTTTCGATTGATCTAAAATATGTCCTATAGTAAGTGCAATTTGTCTTTTTGTTAGTTTATGAAATTCATTTTTTAATGCATAACAAAGTCCTGAGACTGACCCTGGATCCTTGATATTTCTTAATGCCCAAGCAGCATTCATTCGAACATGGGCGTCTTTATCTTTAAGTAATGCATCAATTAAAATTTTCACCGAATCCTTTTCTTTAACTATTCCTAATGCCCATGTAATTGTTTGACGAACGAGTTGGTTTTTGTTGGAAAAGAGTATACTTTCGATCTCCTTAAATGGAAAAGTTGTTGTTTGATTAAGTAGTCCATGAATACTCCAATATTGATTTTCAATGCTTTCATCTCTAAGTCCCTTTAATAAGGTGTTAAAAGATAGTAGTGAATCTTTTTTGCCTAAAGCCCAGATTGCTCTTGCTTTGACATTGCTCTTTTGTTCCTCATAGGAATTATAAATTTTAGCAAAAAGTTCTTGATATTTTTCAAATTGAAAATAACTAAGACCAATGATTGCAACTTCTCTAACTTGATGATCTGGATCTGAAAGCGATAATTTTGATAAAATGTCTACTGATTGTATGCTATTAGTTTCTACTAAATAATGAATAACCTTAATCCGATCAGCTCGAATATTTGACTCAAGAAGTGTAAGTAGTTCACTATCTGTTAACTGTGTTTGATATTCTCCAGAATTTTCAGTCATTGGTCATAATCCCATGCAATACTATTCAATTTCATTATTAGTGATAGAGTTAATGATATACAGTAAATTGAAAAAAAATAAAAGATAAAAGGAAAAAAAACTTTTCCTTTAGTAAAAATTATTTGAAAGAATCAAACAATCTTTACTTGCATTTCTTCTACATTAATTTTTGTACCTTCGTTAACCCATTTCATGTATATATCATGTTGGATGAAAGTATTGCCAATTATATCATCAATTGGATGTTTGAAGAAGAACGCGAGCTCGTGAATAGGACCAGATTCGCCTCTGGATTTTGCAAACATTAAACTTCGAGCAATGTCAATAACAATCGGTGCTGCTAAAATAGAGTCAATGCCTAACCAAGTAAATGTCAAAGCCATTTTTTGACCTAAGAAGCCTCGATAGCTTATGTAATCCCAAGCAACTTTATGGTCGACCAGCGGTGGGAAGTATTTGATTTCAGTAATAGAGAAAGGTGAATAACCAATGCTACTGCTGATTGCTTTGTCTTTGCTTTCAATCTTACTGGCTTTATTTGCATCTTTGCTAAGCGTAACACCATCCAAGTCGCCTAAAATATTGAATCCTGCCCAACCGAGAATCTTCAAGTTTCTCATTTTGAACATTGGTGCGAGTGTGGTTTTCATTAATGTCTCGCCTGTTTTCCCATCATCACCCATGTAGGGTACTTTTTCTTTAAGGGCTAATTCTCTTAATGCTGGAAAAGATGCACCATGAGATGGAGTAAAGTTTCCATAAGGTATTTTTGTTTTTAATGCTGCATATGCGTTGAGCATACTTCCAGTTACTTTTTCAGTATTATTTTCATCGATTATAGTTTCAAAACCATCGAGTGTTTGATGTTCTTCAGTAAGTGTAATATGCTGCTCGGTTGAAGATGTGTTCATAACACAAACTTCCCCATTTTTATTCTTGAAACTTTCAAAATCTTTCATTAATTTCTTCACAATTTCTTTTAGAGTAAGACCATCATCTTCGAGAGTTTCGAGGTTTCCTAATGCTTGTACTCCGGGTCCGCCATTAATGGCTGTCCCTTTTTTTGCTTTCAGTTTTGAAAGTTCATTCTTACTTGCTTCAAGATATTTTCTTTGAAAATGATAATTTTCTTCCCAGATTATTTCTGATGCTTGATAGGCATTTTTATCTAGAAATCGTATCTCACTTCCACCGAGATTTATATCTTCAATTGGAAACTTACTGCGAATTGGATCACACTCAGGTGATTCTGTGACTATTCCTGCTTGAACTCTTGGAGCTACTCCAGCCTTTATTGCGGCTATACCTGTAAAGGTAGTTGTGGATACAGCGCCATAAGCTCCTATTAACCATATTCCTGCCATTTGTATTTCAACCTATTTTATTAGTATAAAATTCTCAGCTTATTTTATGACCATATAATATAAGACTGTTTTTAATTTTTTAGGTTTCCCCTTAAAAAGAAATTGAAAATATTGCCTAAATAAGGCAAAAATGAAGAACTATACGCTCTTCAAATATATGAAAAGTTTTTCTCCTGCTTCATCAGCAAGATCTTGTTTATTTTTTATTATAGCAAGTAATGCACCTGTTTTCTGACAGATGGTTGTAGCTGATGTTCGATTTATTTCTTGATGCTCTTTAACAAGATCTAGAGCTTCTTCATCACGTAAACGTGAATTATCAATTGATCTTCGTTTAGAGATATCATCAGGATTTGTTTCAATAATTACAAGTATTTTAGGTTTTAAAGCATTTGACACCCAACTTGGGATGCCTTGTAGATATTTGCCTGTTCTAGTTTTAATTGTATAATGAGTGTCAACAATTGTTAATCTATTCCATGATTGTTTCGCAACTCGAACAGCTGCTTCTTTTTGAATAATTTTCTGTTTATCTGAAGGTAATTTACGCAATTTATCTCTATCTTGAATGTTGAATAATTCTGAAGCAATTTCTATCATTACAGAACCAAATACAATTGTATTTATTTTCATTTTTTCTGCTTTAGCAAGCTCTAGTGCTTTATTGATAACTGTAGTTTTTCCAACACCTGGAACACCACCCACAATTACGATTTTGCTTTCATTAACCATACTCAATCACTTCAAGCTATCTAGAATCCTAGATCATTTAGTAAATCAATAATCTTTTTAGAGTTTTTTTTGCCAATCATTTTGTTTTCCATCAAATAAGCTAATCCTTGTCGAACTGCACCAGCAAATTCTCCTGTTGCAATATAATTTGTTGCATTCAACGCATCAAATGATGACTTTAATCGACGGTTAAAAACTATTGCCGCTGCTAATTTATCTGCTGTATCTTTTCCTCCTGAAATAGCAGAATCCCTTTCAGCAATTGGATAATCAACATGTCGACTTCGGGGTTTGCTTAAAGGAGGGATTACAAAATATCTTGATTTATCTTTATCTTGAAACTTTACCAAAAAGGCCGAAATAATAATGTCAGAAGGAATGTTTCCCGATTGATTTACAGTAGCATTTTTTGCTAATTCGAATCGATTTTTGATTATTGTTTCAATTTTATTTATCATTTCATCAGTATTTTGTATAATAGCTTCTTTTTGATCCAAAAGACTTGACAAAGCTCTATCTCTTCTAACTTGTAATTCATCTACTTGAGAGAGTGCTGTGGATTTATCATTTTCGTAATTATCAGATGCTTTTTGTTTATTATTAAGATGCGTTTGAGTTATTGACAGGAGAGCTTTTTCTAATTGCTTTCTTTCACCTTCAACGTCCTTGACCTTCTCATTAATTTTACCAATTTGATTTTTAGCTTTGTTTATAAAAGATGACATATTTGCATGGAATTTTGGTGTTTCAGTTGAAGGTATGTTTCGTAGAATATCTCGAGTTTCTTCTTGTAAAGGCGTAATTATACCTGTTAATCCTAGTGTACTTCCTTCAAATTTTGAAAGTAATTTATAGATTGCATTATTTGCTTTTTCGAGATCAGAATCAATATAGGTGTTCATTCTCTCTTCATAATTTTCCACACGTTCTTGGACCTCATCTTGAGTATGGCTAATTCTATTAGCATAATCCCTTTCAATTGTTTCAGTTTTTTCGTTTATCTCAGCAAGCCAATTTTGAGCCATTTCCTGTATTATCTCTTGTATTTCTTGTAACCGTGTTACTTCTGTTTGAGATTCAAGAAAATCATTGCTAATAGTATCCTCAAAAGAGGGTAAAATTAATGGCGTATCAATCATATCTTCGCTAGATCTGTTTCTTGCTAAATCAAGAGTTGTTTTGGTGAAATGTTGATCAAAAACGGGATAATCTATTGTGGAGAGCACAAGGGTATTATTTGCCTCACTAAGACTATTTGTG
>DAOUWQ010000341.1 GCA_030667035.1 Candidatus Heimdallarchaeota archaeon
AGTACAATTATTATTCCAGGATTCACAATTCTAGTATTCACTGCAAGTTTTACTTTCTTTGCCATACTTGTAATAATCAGAAAACGAAGAAATTAGATTATATCTAATTTCATTTTTTTTTATTTTTAGATGCTCTTTGGTTACCGTTTACAGAAATAGACAAAGTTGATTCTAATAAATGGAAATGACATACAAGAGTTGACAAATGGTTTGACTGACTTAAAGTCTAACTTTTGTAATTATTGGATGTTGAAAATCCTAATAAAACAGTTTCACTAACAGTAAACTATGCCAAAGAAAATTACTGTTCGCCATATCGAAAGATGCGTTGGTTGTCTTTGTTGTGTTATGGCTTGTGCTCGAGAGAGATTTAATACTCTATCCATTGATCAGTCAGCCATTTCTGTTATTGCAGCAGGTCAAACCGCTTATTATGGGATTGTTGTTTGTAGAGGTTGTCAAGATCCAGTTTGTCTGAGAGCATGCCCTACTGGTGCTTTGAGAAAACGTAAAGGTGGAGGAGTTCTTTTGGATAAAAGTAAATGTGATGCTTGTGGTCTCTGTCAAGCTGCTTGCATTATCGGTGCTATAAAACTTGATTCTCAAAATGGTATGCCAATTATTTGTATACATTGTGGGTTATGTGTGCCATTCTGTCCTCATGGGATTTTAGAAATGGAGGAAGTAGAAGGATGAAGATAATTGATATTGATTTAACAAAACGCCGAGTAAAACTACTAGATGACTCGAGATTAAATCAATTTCTTGGTGGTGTTTCTTTAGCTACAGAGCTTTTTACCAAAAATTGTGATCCTAAAGTTGATCCACTTTCTCCTGAAAACCCAATTGTATTTGCCATTGGTCCTCTTACTGCAGCATATCCTACAGCAGCAAAAACTGTTGCAATGTTTAAATCTCCATTAAACAACGAATTAGGCGAGAGTTATGCAGGAGGGAGGCTTGCTTCAGCAATGCGTTTTTCAGGTTATGATGGAATAATTATACGAGGAAAGGCATCTCACCCTGTTTATATTGCCATTCATGATGAAAGTATTACAATAAAGAATGCTGAATTGCTTTGGAATTTACGAAGTGTTTTTTCTGTTGGAAGAATTCTTCGAGATGCTGAACCTCAAGGACCTGGTCGACGAAGTTTCATTCGTACTGGTCGCGCTGGTGACCGGTTGATTAAATATTCATATGTTAATGTGGATAACTATCGTCATTTTGGTCGTTTAGGTTTAGGCACTGTTTTTGGCTCTAAGAATCTTAAAGCGATTGTTGTAGAAGGCACTCGAGACATTACTTTTCCCGATATGAAAGCCTACAAAAAAGCATACAAAACAATCTATAACCATCTTAGAGATAGCGATGATATGGACAAGTACCATATTCTAGGTACTTCTGCAGGCATACAACCTATGAATGCTATTGGTGGCTTACCAACGAGGAACTTTAGTTCAGGACGATTTGAGTTTGCAGATAATATTTCAGGGGAATATTTCGCTGAAAACTTGTTATTAAGAAAAATTGCTTGTTCACAGTGTCCGGTTGGGTGTATTCACGTTGCGTATTTACGAGTGCCCTATAAAAAAGAGGAATATGATGTAGAAACAACCTTTGTTCCCTATGATTATGAATTGCTTTATGCTGTTGGTTCTAATCTTGGTATTGAAAAAGCAAGTGATGTATTGCGTTTAATTGAAATCACAGATCGTAATGGATTGGATATTATCACTCTCGGTGGTATTCTTGGATGGGCAACAGATGCTTTTCAACAGGAATTAATTTCTCATAAAGAAACTATGGGTGTAGTTTTTGAATATGGCAGTACTATGAATTATCTTACAGCAATTGAACTTCTTGTTCAAAGAGAAAATGAATTTTATAGAACTCTTGGCGAAGGATTAGATGCTTGTGTAAAGAAATACGGTGGGAAAGATTTTGCAATAACCATTGGAGGGCAAACGCCTGCTGGTTATTTTACTGGTCCTGGGAGTATAATTGGTCATATGATTGGACAAAGACATTCACATTTATGCAATGCAGGTTATAGCTATGATCAGAAACATCTTGGAAAGGAGTTACAATACAAAGATTTAGTTGATTCTTTGATTAAAGAAGAGCAATGGCGTCAAGTGTTAAATTCTTTAGTAGTTTGTCTTTTCGCAAGAAAGGTATACAATGTTTCACGATCCCTAGAAAGTTTAAATGCTATTGGACTAAAAATAACCAAAGAAGATCTAATCAACTTAGGACAAGAAACATATCGAAAGAAAAACGAATGGAAAATCGCTGCAGGGCAAAAAATGTCTGTTAAACGTCTAGCAGATAGACTGTTTAGTGTAGAATCTCCACATGGTTATATTAAAAGAGAATTTATACAACAAGCGATTGACTATTATTCAGAATTAACAGCTTTTCCAATCGAATGAAGATAATTGAAAGAAAAAGGATGAGATAAAAAATTACTACTATGCAACAAAAATTGCTTGTTTTAAGTGACGCTGATGTCAATTGTGATTTTTTATTAACTCATCAAATAATAGAAAAAATGTCCAAACATAATGATAAGGATATTTTTGGTTTTGATATGTACAAGTCTAAATGGCAGTCATTTGATGGAAAATACGACATTAAATTTTTTCTTTGGGATATTAATACAGCTACTAAATTTGACTTGACACGATCTTCAATATTTCAAGGTGCTTCTGGTTGTATTTTAATTTTTGAATATACAAGCTCTGATTTACTTATTAATCTCGAAAAAAGGATAACTGAATTAGTGGTTACTTGTGGAAATATTCCAATTGTATTACTTGGTAAAAATCTTAATGCAAGCAAGAGTAAATCAGCGATAGCCGAAATTGAGTCATTAATAGAAAATAAGAGAACATCTTGGGGTTTATCAATAGAAAAGTTTGATATGCTAGACAAGGGTAACGAAATTGAAGAGGTAATAAACACAATTGGCGATCAGAATATTGATCGTTTGAAAAACCCAAAATTGAGAGAATTGCAAGTAGGCACATTGAAAAATTTGGAACTGCTCTTAATTAACGAAAATGATATTGTTTATTTCAACAAATTTTTGATAAATCTAGGCAGATCAAAGAAAAAATCTGCAAGTACATTATTATATAATTTGACAACTAGTTTTTTTGAACAATTACTACATAATCAAGAACAATTAATAGGTATACCAATTCTCATTACCAATCTACGTTTAATTGATTTACAATTTACAAAAACATTAGTTGAAAATCTGTCATTTGAAAATTTCTTTGAAAATATCGAACGAGAAAATGAACTCAGAGAAATCATTGTTTTGTTTTTTGTATTTTTTTTGTTTGTATACGAGTTTGTGG
>DAOUWQ010000121.1 GCA_030667035.1 Candidatus Heimdallarchaeota archaeon
ACCAACAAAGAGAGCCATAAATTGGGCAGGTCTAACTGTTCGAGTTATTAATCCAAAAATCATCATACTCGCAATGAATACTAACAATAATATAGGATTAGTTACAACCAAAAAACTGACTATGGCAGCTATTCCACGTCCTCCTTTAAATCCAAGCCAAGGACAGTAATTGTGTCCTAAGATTACTGCAATAGCAACTAAAATATAGATAATCTTATGCCAGGACAATTCATAATATTCACCTGCACCTACAATAGGGTCATTATTAAATGGAATAATCATTGCTGCTAAGATACACACCAATCCCTTTGAATAGTCTAGAAAGCCTGCAAGCAATCCCCATCCAAAACCAACCTGCATCATAGCATTTAATCCACCAACGTTTTTCATTCCACTTTCTCGTAAATCTTTACCACTTTTCCATTTAGTAATCAAATAAGAGAACGGAATTGAACCAATCAAATAGGCTATTATTGGACAAATAATAACCCAAATCCAATCAAACCAAGCCATTATTTTTCATATCCTGTTTCAATTAAGAATACTATTTGCTTCCACTCTTAAACCTATAAGCTTTTCTGATTTCTTCTAAGATGAGTAACAAACAAAGCTAAAATTGATTTCTTGAAAGCTAATTTATTCTATTTAGTTATCGCCATATAGATTTTTTCCAATAATAAAGAGAAAATGACAAATAAATAGTATTTGAAAAAAATAAAGAAAATATTATTTCAAAAGAAATAATATTAATCCTAAATCTGCTTTATTGCTTTTATTGTATCTTTTCTGAAGATAATCCATGACGTTAAAGCAGCAGATATAATAGAAGTACCAAACAAGATACCTGTTGCTAGTAATAGTTGAAGTGGTTTGAAGATCAACTCATTTTCCGGTATGTTTGTTGAATAGGTCAATATTTCGGTGAACATGTATGCTGCTAAAGAGCCTAATGCTGCACCAGTGATTGCACCAAAAACAACTAGTGTCATTGATTCAGTTAAGAACATACCAAAGAGTTGTTTAGGCGACATTCCAAGAACTTTCAAAGTGACAACTTCTCTTTCCTTTTCAATCGCTTGAATTAGAATCATCAAAGTGATTGCTGAGATGGTTATTATAATGGAAGATATGAATGATGAATTTAGCGAGCCGTATAGCATTGTATTTCTTAAACTGCCATCAAAAGTACTTCTGAGATCATCTACATTTAAAACTGTGCGACCAATTTCTTCTTCGATAGTTGAAGCAACATCTTTGATACTATAGTTGGGGTCTACTTTTACTAGTAAATCACCCTCAGAACTAAATTGACTATAAGTGAATAAGTCGACATTATCAAAAGTGCCAATTATAACAAATCGATAAACGCTTTGATCCTCCTCAGGAGGTTTTTTGTAAAATCTTGGCATGTAATTGTACTCGCCCTGAATATCTAAAGTTCTGTTTAGTACTCCTTGAGCATATTTCTGATAAACAATTTCAAATGTTTCTCCTTCCTGTGCGCCAATATGCCTCAATTGATCCTTTTGCATAACTACATCATTATCATCAACAATCCTACCAAAGAATTCCATTGGATCATTTCCAGGGAGATATTCTTTATCAAAGTAAGCAGTACTAGCAAATCCTTCCGGATCTATCCCAATAACTTGGTATGAATAAACCAATCCACCATAACTAAGAACTTGTGTTGTCATTCGAAGATAAGTAGCTGATTGCACTCCCTCTATTGCAGATATTTGCTCTTTAGCAATATCATTTCCAACATTGACTCCATGAATTAAAATATCAGAACCAATCGCGTAATAAGCATTTTCTTGATCATAGTCTTGATAGGATTCAATAGTCACAATTGATGAAAAGATGAGAGTAAATGTTAGAGTTATTAATATTAATGATCTTGCTGTGTCTGCTTTTCTTCTTGAACTTCGTTTAAAAGCGAGACCTACTATTTCAAAATTCTTTGTCTTCCAAGAGAGATTTGAAAGATATTCAACTATTACTGGATAAGTTCTTGAAATAACTAGAACTCCTCCTAAAATAACACATACTATTGCTGTTGTACCCAATCCATTGGCAAAGGAATAAGCAGATGCTTCATTTAATTGTAATGCAACAACTATCCAGAGAGCGATTCCAACTATTAGTATGAAGAAATCCAAAAATGCTCTTTCCCAAAATGAAGCCTTATGCTGATGCTCAGAGTAAGCCTCTTGTGTAGTTATTGTGCTCATTTTCCAGATATTTAATGCATTGATAATTATTGCTAGTATGAAACCTGCAGTAATCACTACAAAGAAAATAATCAAATTTAATGCCGGATTAATAGCTCCTCCTGAAAATTCAAGGAATCCAGTACTTTTTGTTAATAGCCAAGAAAAAAGATAACCTAAAACAAATGCAATTAAAATTGCTGAAACAGTCATCTCTACAACTTGAAGAATTAAATTAAACATTACTTCTTTCCTTGAACTACCCCTTTGAAGCATAGAAGAAACGTGACGCTTCTGCCGCCGTTTCATTAAATTAGCTGAATAATTAGTCAGCGATAATGCCATCCCAATTATTGGTGTTAGGAACAAAATGCCGAATAATTGAAAGACTAGAAATTCTCTTCTAAAATCTTCAAGTAATAGCGAAAGATCATTGTAAACGTGTAATGAGTATCCTTCTTCTTCGAATTCTCTGGTTACTTCTTGTGCAAGTTGAGTTATTTTTGCAATTTCCATATTTAAATCAAAAGAATCTATTTTCTCGAGATCAAAAGTAAGTCTTCCTGTAGGTGTTGACATACCAGCTAAATAACCGATATTGGTTACGAAATTTGCAAAGTTGGTATAACTTGTGATCATGAATTGATCGCTAAAATATTCAGCCATTGCTGCAAAATCATCAGCCATTGGCCCTCGAACACTATTAAAAGCTTCAGTAGAAATGATTCCTGAAATATTGAGATAGTTCCCACCATATGGCATTCCAGTAGCAATTACTTGCTCAGAGGACATCATAAACATTGGAGTATAAAGGGGTATAGTATCCATTAGTGAGATATTTGTATTTTCTATTGTTGCAGTATCTGCTACTACTATGATATCATCAATCTGTTGAGGGATTGTTCCATTGTAAAGAATTTCTTCTATTGTACTGAAATAGTCTGGAGGAATTGCATAAATACTAAATTCATTGATATACGTTGAATCATTTCCATCCAGAAAGTTAACAACACTAAATAATCCTCTAGAAAGAAACCAGTCAACTCGATCAACGCGCTCTTCAAGTTCAACAGCTTTTATAGCTGAATCTGATATTTCAATGAGTTTAGGTACCCCTGCACCAATTTCATTTGTAATATCAAATGACGAAACCGAGATTGTGAATTGTTTTGGGGGTACTTCTTGGTAAAAACCTGTAAAACCACCATATTGATAACTATACATAAACATCAAACTTGATGCGATTAGAGCAAGACTGATTCCCAATCCCAGAAACATCACAAGGGTGTTCCTTCTATTGAGGAAAATCATATTATAATGAAATTTTATTTTTTCAATTATTTTTGCCATATAAGATCCTTCTGCAAATCGACAATATATCACAAATCAGAAACCTATAACGAAACGTAATAAATAAGCATTTGTAACCCATTGATAAAAAAAGGTGGTCAGTTATCGGTCAGTTTTTGCAGTTAGATTATTTAATAGTGACCAGTGTTACTTTTGTATAAGGCAAGTAATTAGACGTTAGTCTATTTCTGATAAAACAAGCTAAAAGTTGAAAAAAATGATTGACAAAATGCAGAAAGGAATTGAATTTGGAAGGGATTTAAATCCAGATTATATTGATATTCGCTTCCAAAACAAGTACATGTCTCAATATCAGCTTAAAGATAAAGATTTGACAGCAAATACAGGTTCTAGGCAAGGATTCTCAACAAGAGCTCTTGTTGATGGAGCTTGGGGTTTTGCTTCTACTACATCTACTAAGCTTGACGATCTTAAAACAATTATTCAGCAAGCTTTTGGTCTTGCGAAAGGTGCAGCACCAACTGTTAAAGATAAAGTGAAAATTGCTGAGGTGAAAGTTTACCAAGATAAAGTTATTTCACCTAGAATAAAATCTCTTGAAGATTTTTCAGTTACTGACAAAATCAATATTGTTAAGAATGCTGAAAAATCGTTAAAGGATTACAAGGAAATTAAAAGTTATCAATTGTCTTACAGTGAGATTATTGATCACCGCATTATAATGAACAGCGAAGGCACACAAATTGAATCATTGGATATGAAACCTACTGTAGCAGCATATGTTGTTGCAAGCAGAGAAGCCAAAATGGCTCCATATTTAGAAGCTTGGTGTAAAACAAAAGGATTCGAGTTTTTAGATGAGCATCCTTTATCGGATATTGCGGAGTTCTGTGCAAAACAAGCAATAAAAAACCTTGATGCAAGCCTTCCTCCTGGTGGTCCAACTAAAGTACTTGTTGATTATACCAGTGTTGGTATTATCGCTCATGAAGCTATAGGTCATTGTAGCGAAGCAGATTTAGTTGATGCAGGAAGTTTCTTGAAAGGAAAACTCAATCAAAAAGTATGTTCAGAACTTATCACTATTATTGATGACCCTGTTCTTGATGATGCTAGTGGCTGGCTTCCTTATGATGATGAAGGAGTCAAAGGGCAACGAGTTGAAATAATTAAAGATGGTATTCTCACTGGATATCTAAACAACCGTGAATATGCAGCAAGAATGAATATGGAACCAACTGGAAATGCTCGAGCATTTACTTTCAAAGATGAACCTCTTGTGCGAATGCGAAATACATACATTAAACCAGGTGATATGACTGAAGAGGAGCTTGTTGAAGCAATTGGCGATGGTTTATTTGTTACAGGTATGATGAATGGTTCTGCGGATACTTCCGGAGAATTCATGGTAGGAACTGGTCAAGCAATTGAAATTAAGAATGGAAAATTAACGGATAAAATCTTTGTTGGACCAACAATGACCGGGAATGCTTTTGAAATGCTTAGCTCCACGATTGGAGTTGGAAAAGAATTTCTATTAAATATTGGTCAAGGTTTCTGTGGCAAAGAACAAGCAGCAAAGGTTGATGCAGGTGGAGGAAAACTCGCTTGTACAGTTATTTTAGGAGGAAATTAAAATGTTTGATAATGCAATAGACATCGGGAACAAAGTTATTGCGTCTAGTCAAAAGAAAGGCATAGAAGCATTAGAAATTTTCTTTGAATATGTTAAAAATAAACAAGTTATGATGAATAATGTAAGCATCAGCACTCAGAGAGCAAAGGAAGAGCTTGGTGCTGGGATTCGAGTTATTCACAAAGAATCTGAGGGGTTCTCATCAACCAATATCATTACTCAAAAAGCAATTGAAAAATGTGTTGATGAAGCATTTGCTATTGCTAAAGCTACTCCGAAAATCGATGGTATTGGATTACCTACAAAACAGAGTATTAAGGAAATCAAAGGCACTTTCAATCAAGAACTCGCCGATTTATCTGTAGAAAAGATTACTAAGGATGCTAATGATTTTATCAATGGATTTACCAGTATTGATTCAAGAATTAAAACCCTCTTGAGCAATGCATCTGTTACAGTTCAAGGAAACGCATTAGTAAATTCAAACG
>DAOUWQ010000400.1 GCA_030667035.1 Candidatus Heimdallarchaeota archaeon
AATTACCTTCTAGTTTTAGCAAGTCGCAAAAGAAAAGATGGGCTCGATTTTTACGATGAAAGAGAGCAAGTCAGGGCAAAGATAGTGACTATAACAAATTATAAGAACCACATTTGAACCGAAATTTTTTTATTAGAATAATCTCACTAGAATGATAAGGAAGGGATTAACCTTGGAGAAAGGGCTTGATCAAAACAATAAAAATTGGAAAATACATAAACATCTTAGTATAGCGTCAATCTTTTTCAGCGCTATCGCAGCTATTTCTGTTCTTATATTTCCCTTTGCTTATTATACTCAAATGGGATGGACAATGTTAATAGTACCCGTAACTATATGGGCTGGTCCTCCACCAACAAGATCTTTTCTTCTTGTAATATTGCTTTCATTCCTTTGGTGTGTTTTAATTTCCATTTCGTGGTTATTATCAACTGCTAATAAAAATCATTCATTAGTAAATCCTTTAAGAATATGTTTGGTTATTTTTCCACTCAATTCCTTTGTTTTAACTGTTATATTTGCTAGTATCGTGCATTTATTCTGTACAGGAGGTGGAACTTTTTACGCGTTTGGTAGTCTTTATACCTCTATTGCCTGTTCATTTATCTTGTTCATACTTTCTCTAATCCAATACAAATATCCGGTTATTGCTATCAGAACTGGGTCTATATTTGAGAAAGAGATTATTTCAAATAGTGCTCCCGCTGAAATTTGAAAAAATAAATTTTTATTTCGTTATTTTTTAGATTACTTAATTATATTTGAGACTTAAGAATTAAAGCCTCATATTTTTCCGAAATACATTAGCTCATAGATCACTGTAGACCCATAATGCTCTTTCTTACTGTCTTTTTCTAAAGTCAATTCAGCTTTTCCCAAAAATCGGTGATACCAAGGATTTTTGCCGATTTGATTGAAAAGTAAATGAGGACTATTCCCTAATAGCAAACTTTGTAGCACTAGATCTTTATTTCGTAATAGATTCATTTTGAATCTAATTTTATCATCCTCATAATTGAACTCAAGTAAATTAGAGACCATTTTTTTGGTCTTCGGATATTTTTCGGTTTGACTATACTCAAAAAAACATTACTGTTTTCAAAACTATAGAAATTTCCTAGTAAAATTTCATGAGATGTCTATAAGATATCTTGAGTTATATACAGAAACTACTGAGAACTTTAGTTCTATGATAAAAACAAGTAACCTTATTTAACCTTAGCGCGTTATTTCTAATTATGAAACGCAAATGGAAAATCACCCTTGGAGTTTCTATCTCAATTATTGTAATTATAGGGGGAATTGCAGGTGGTTCAAAGCTTTATGATTATCTCCAAGATATCAATCAAGTGTATATTGACGATGACCCAATACTAGCGTTTCCAGTTGAAAATATATCATCATTAACATTGATTTTTGGATATAATATGACTGATCAAGAAACAGGTCACAATGGTTTTGATTTTATTGTAAATTCTACAACAAATATTCTTGCTTCGTGCAATATGACAGTTAATGATAAAGAAGCAATATATAATGAAATTTACGAATTTTGGGCTATTGGTGTTTCCTTTGATATTAATGATGCTTTTGAACTCCTTATCGGTTTTGAGAATTTTAATTCGAGTGAAGCAGCTGGTCAGCAACAATTAGATGCTATTGTTGTTGAGGTAGGTCAAGTTGTTACTCAAGGTGAATTAATTGGTCAATTATTATATATGAGCCCATATACTTTGATTCATTATTCACTTCTAAAAAATGGCAAAGCAGTTTGCCCGTATCTATACTTCAGTCCAGAAGCAAAAGCAACATTTGATCTTCTTTGGCCTCAAATCGGTTCAAGTACTGATCCATGTAATGGAACAACACTTTGTTTTTAGGAAAAGCACACAAAAATACCAAAACCATCAATTCCATTTCTTAATTGCTTGTTTTATCTGAAATTATTTATTACTGTAAGTGATATCTAGTTCTTGTTCATATAAATTCAAATGAGTGTCTCGTTTAAATGAAATTCACAACTAAGAAAATAAAAGAAATAGTTTGGGAAAAACTAACTCAAAAAATTGAATCACTTACTGAGAATACTAAAGGATGGGACCAAGATGTTTGGATAATAGAAACAGATAAACAGAAAGTAGTTTTAAAACATCCAAAAAATAATAATAAAGTTCGAAATGTTCGCGAAACTGTTGCTTGTAAGCTCCTAGCAAAGAAGGGTATTATTGTTCCTCAAATTCTCTATGTTGATGATGAAATCCTTATTGAAACATTTTTAGAAGGAACACTTGTAGAACAAATTGATTTCACCAAAGTTCCTCGATATGACTTGTTTTTTAAGGCTGGTGAAGCATTAAAAAAAATACATAGTATTAGAACTACTAATTTTGGTATGATAACAGATGAATCTCTTGTTGGCGAATTTTCATCTCAAATAGAATATCTAGAGTCAAGTTCAGGGGAAGAACTACGTAATTTAGAAGAAACGCCATTTTATTCTCGTAAGGATGTTGAGCAAGTGATGGAATATTTTGAATCCAATAAATCAATCATAAAGAACAGTTCTTCTGTATTATTGCATGCAGATTATTGTGATTCAAATATTATCTATACACCTGATGGAGAAATTGGTGTAATTGATTTTGGAGATCTTTCTGTAGGCAATCCCATGTATGATATCACCAAAGTTTACATCGATCATATAGGTGATGGTGCATTTCAAGCTTGTATAGATGGTTACAGTACGATTAACCTTGAACAAGTGAAATTATTTGCTGTTACTTGGCTCCTTTGGTTGATTCCTATGTTGTGGAGAAATAAAGTTTCACCTGCTCGTGTTAAACGCTTATGTCAAGTTTTTGAGTCAATTTGGAAGTAGATCTATAGAAAATTCTTAAATTCTTCAGATTCAAATAATAATTAATGTATTTTTTTGAAAGCATCAATTTTTTTCTTCATAACTAGTTTTATATGAAATTAAACACTTCAATAGTTAGGATTTATATCTGGCA
>DAOUWQ010000007.1 GCA_030667035.1 Candidatus Heimdallarchaeota archaeon
ATAATAAATCACTGAAAAATAAAATGAGACAATTTACTTTTGTAAACCCAGATAACCGAGAGGAGATTTTCTTTCAAGCTAATAGAAAAGCAGGGTTTGAATTACAACAAATTAGTGATAAAGTCGACCCCCATATTGGTTGGGGATTTATCGTTGCACTACATCAAAGAGTATATGCTTAAGCAGTTACATTCTCTCGGAGTATCTACCTCGAGATGCAATCTCTCTTAATTTTTCTTCTATTTGCCCACCAAATTGTGAGGTTTCTTTATAGCCTTGAATTATTGCATTCCATGAATCTTCGTAGATATCTTCATGTGTGCTAATGAAAGCTCTCTCGAGTAGATAAACATCAATTCCGGAATCCTCTAATCTATCTGAAATATACCCCAACCCAAAATCAACAAATATCAGATCATTATTTTTTGAAGATAAAAGAATATTTGACGTTGTTAAATCGCCGTGTATGATATTAGCTCGATGTAATTTACCTACGTTTCTTCCTACCTCTTTACAGATAGCTTCTCGTTTTTTTGCTTTAAAACTAGTTAAAAGATTTTTCAGTTGTTCTCCTTCAATTAATTCCATTACTATTGTAGTTTGGGGGATATCAATTTCATAAATAAAAGGAGTTTTTACCCCTGCAAGCGATTTAGCTTTATCAAGAAGTTTTGCTTCATGAATTGTTCTCTGTTTTCGAAAGTAAAAATCCAACTCTTTTATTCGATATGTTTTGGGCATTCGTTGTTTGTAAATAGCTGGTAAATCAAGCCAGTCCTTAATGTAGAGCTTTGATTCGGCTCCACGAAAATTTTCCTTCAACAAAGAATAACCTCATTGTGTTATATACTTTTTAAAATTAATAAAGTGTAAGGTAGAAATTGCTAAGATGCAATTGTAACTTGAGTATAGGGTTGCTACCTAAAAGTGGGGTAGGAGGTAGAAGTATTATTTACTTCTCTTTTTGCTTATATTCTGTATAACCGCAACTTCCACAAGTTCTTCTATCTTTGTGCTCAGCAAGGAAAGATCCTTTACATCGAGGGCATTCTTTCTTAGTTCGCTGTACACCAGATTTGTCTACTTTATAATATGTCCAAACTTCTTGATTTTTCTCTTTAGGCATTAGTATTCACCGTGTATTCTATTCTTCTGTTTTATTCCTTTTTAGGGGCTGGGGGAGTATTTCGTTTGATCAAGTGCTCTGGCTCAACGGTTTTAAGATTGTCTTGTGTTTTGTACGCATGAGCAATTCCAACACTTTTGCGAATACCAGTCAATTGTTCTATTTTTTTGATAACAACTAAACTAGCATCATAATTTATCATTGCAGCCAACTTTTCTTTAACTTCTAATCGCTTAGGAGTTTCTGCTTCTGATTCAACTTCAAAGTTAACTTCGAGTCTGTCGAGAAGCTTGTTGGTGTTTTTGTTTACTACTTTAATCTTCATTTTTATTAACCTTCATTCGTTCGATAAGCTTCCTAAATTTGAACTTTACGTTTGCTGTTACTTTAATCAGCACAACCCCTTCGTGAGGTTGACCATAAATGATGAAAGCTCCTTCAGGACTCTCAATCACTGCTGGAAATACCAATAAATCCTCTTCTCCATCTATAAAAAGAACTATTGGTTCCTTTGATTTATTATCGGAAGAGTCAATTTGTTTTCCTATTTGTTCAGCGATCATTGTCCATGATTCAGCTGTTACACTCGCTGGGGGATTTTTTGTCTTTATTACTTTTGCGTTTGGAATCAAGATATTTTTAAATTTTTTTCGTAAATTCTTCCCATCTATAATCGATATATTCGGAATATAACCTGAATTGATAGCTTCTTGGACACAATAGTCTCCAACGAATATTGTCAAGAGAGGTTTCTCAGAATCAATTCGCTCTAACAAACTCTCTGTTGGAGATTCAGTAATCAATTCACCTAACGGTTGTTTTAGTTCCTCTCTCATATCCTCAGGTAAGAAATAATCTTGGGAAGAGAAATTTTTTTCGTTTGTCATAACTAATTACAACCAGCTATAATATAAGAACAAGAAAGAAAAGAGAGTAAAGATAAAAAATCATCTCACTCGTAAAGCGTAAGTTCCAGGTTTTTTAATATTTAATTTCTTAGCTATTGCTGATTGCTCAGGATTTATTATATGAACTTCTCCAGAGTAATCTTTAGAAAAGTTATGAGTTTTACAATTTGGGCATTGATTACCTTCAACTACTATTCTGTGGCAAGTTTTGCACGCTTTAGCCATTTTTTACACCTTATCTTACTTTATTTAATTAATACTAACTTATCATTCTATTTCTTTTTGGTTGTGGTCTTCTTTTCGGCAGCTTTCTTATCGGTAGCTTTCTTATCAGAAGTTTTCTTATCAGTATCTTTTTTATCAGTAGCTTTCTTATCAGTAGCTTTCTTATCGGAAGTTTTCTTATCTTTTGTTGTGGTTTTAGGTTTAGCTTTAGCTTTTGAATCTGCCTTGGCTTTTTTATCGGGTTTTCCTTTTGGATCTTTAGCCTTTCCAGCAGCTTTCTTATCTTTTGCCGTAGTAATACCTTTCTTCCATTCCTCTACCCAACTTTCAACTCCAAGACCTGCTTGTCTCATTGTTACTCCAATTCTTATTTGTGACTTTCCAATGGTTACAGCAATTATTCTTGCTCGTACTCTGTCACCTACACTAATAGTTTTCCCGCTTTCGCGACCTATTAAGGCGCCTTGCTTTGAGCTATAAGAATAGAAATCATCAGCAACTTGACTAACATGACACAGTGCGTCAACACATCCAAGTCGTAAGAAGACACCGAAATCAGTAACTTCTACAACATCACCAATAATAAATTCTCTGTCTTCGGGCAGATAATTTAAAGTAGAAAATTTAACATCATAGAAAGCTGCTCCATCACCAGGAACTAACCTTCCGGGACCTATATCCAAGAGATCGACTACAACAATAGTAAGTCCTAATTCTTTACTAATTGTACCTTCAAATGTCTCTCGGCAAATTTCTAGTACAACTTCATCTAGGTTTTCACCAAATCTTTTTGGGATTACTCTAATTGTATCTCGAACTTCAGCTACGTAATACACGCCTAAATCACAACCAATTGCGAAAATGTTATTTTGCCTTTAAAAATTTCTCTTTCTATTCTTTTATTCGTGAACCACAATGTTTTATGTTCTATTATTAACATTTTGCTTTTTTCTGATGAAAAATTTGTTTATAGAGTTATTTTTCACTTATTCCTTCATTTTAAATAATTCCAAACTTGAAGTGCTAATCAATATTTATTCAACGAAATGCTATTTCAAAGTGCTATTACTTAAGAAAACTATATTAAGACTCATTCTTCAAAAGAGAAGCATTACCATCTATAGTATAATTACAGCTATTCGAGTCTTACTATTTCAATCTTTGAAAGTATTTTTTACTAAATGAATTTAGGATTTTGATAAATCATGGCAAAGAAAAAGTTAGGAATAGTAGCAGATTCAACATGCGATTTGCATCCAGATTATATTAAGAAATATAATATCGGCATTGTCCCTTTGAAAATTGTTTTTGATAATGATACTAAGTATCAGGGTGTTGATATTACCAATGAGGAATATTATCAGCGATTGATTGCTGGTGAAATGCCTACAACAGGTGCACCTGCACCAAAATTCTTCAAAGAAGCGATTGATAAAGCATTAGAAGAATATGAAGAAGTGCTCGTTTTTTGTATCGGTAATAAGCTTAGTGCAACTTACTCAACAGCTGTTATGGTTAAAAAACAATTTTTCGATGATAAAGTAACTATTATTGACACAAACACTTTATCAGTAACGATTAGTTTAATTCTCTTACCTGCTGCCAGAATGTTAGCCGATGGTGCGTCCAAAGAAGAAATACTAGCTTTTGTTAACAAAACAGTTCCTCATACGCAAGTATTTGGTGGAGCTGCAACATTGAAGTATCTTCACAAGGGTGGTCGTCTTAGTAGAACCTCATACATGATAGGTTCTTTGTTGAATTTGAAACCATTAATTAGCGTAGATGATGGACAAATTGTTTCGCCAGGCAAAGTTCGCGGTGTAGATAATCTTATGGATCACATGAAAACTGTAGCTCATAAAATTGCTGAAAACCGTTTGTCTGAGCTAGTAATAGTTGGTCATTGTGCTAATCCAGAGAAAGCAGAAGAAGCTGCCGCATATTTGAAAGGATTACCAAATGCACCCAAAGAAGTTGTAGTATGGGAAATTGGTCCAGTAATCGGAACACACCTAGGACCTGGTACTATAGGAATTGTTTGGGTAGGCGAATTCAATGAAGACTGGCTAAAAACTAAGATTGATCTTCGATTTTGGAAAGATAGTGAGTCAAAAAAAGAATAATTTTGTGCTAAACACACAATAATTATTCCTTTAAATAGTAAGCTTTTTTTACCAAGCGAACCGAGTCAATTTAAAGTGAAAATGCTAGTAGATAATTGTTTCAAGATATCGCTTTAGATAATAATCTTCAAGTAAACAATTCGGTGAAAAAATTGGTATTAGGAAATTTAGGTTCTTCAATAACTAGTGCTTTGAAGAAATTGGTTGGCGCAGGAACAGTTGATGCCGCTCTTATTCGAGAGTTAAAGAATGACCTCTTAAAAGCTCTTCTCGAGGCTGATGTGAATCTTGAAATTGCTTTAGAAGTTACAGAGAAGGTAGAGAAAAGAGCACTCAAAGATGATCTTCCACCTGGCATTCCCCGCCAAAAGCATGTTATATCTATTGTACATGATGAGCTAGTTCAAATATTGGGTGGCAAGGCCCGAAAATTAAAGATTACTCCAGGTAAACTCAATGTACTCCTTTTTGTTGGTATTCAAGGTTCAGGCAAAACCACCGTTGTAGGAAAATTAGGCAATTGGTTAAACAAGCGTGGTATGAAACCAGCTATGGTTTGTGCAGATACAGATAGACCGGGTGCTTATGAGCAATTATCTCAACTCGGAGAACAAATCAATGTTCCTGTCTACGGTGAACCCAAAGAAAAGAATGCTGTTAAAATTGCTCGAGATGGTGTTGCTCATTTCCAAAAATCGCACGAAGTAATTTTAGTTGATACTGCAGGACGCCATAAAGAAGAGAAAGCCATGCTAAAAGAAATGGCTAAAATTGCCAAAATTGTTAAGCCAGAAGAAATAGTACTTGTTATTGATGGAACATTAGGTCAACAAGCCTATGACCAGGCACTTGCTTTTGCATCGACAACTAAAATTGGAAGTATTATCGTTACGAAACTTGATGGTTCAGCAAAAGGAGGAGGCGCTTTAAGTGCTTGCGCCGCAACAAATGCTCAAATAAAATATCTTGGTGTCGGAGAAAAAATCGGTGATTTGGAAAGGTTCGATGCAACGGGTTTTGTTGGCAGATTACTCAATATGGGTGATATTGAAGCTTTAATTGAAAGTGTTCAAGCAGCAGAAATTGAACCAGATGAAGAAATGGCTAAAGCATTTATGTCAGGCAAATTTACCTTGCGAGATATGTATGCCCAAATGCAAAATATTGGTAAAATGGGTTCCATGTCAAAAATTCTCTCTTTCCTACCTGGTTTCTCAACAGGATTACCTGAAGGGCTTGAAGACACTTCAGAAGAAAATATGAAGAAATTTATGTGCATGATGGAATCTATGACTGCAGAAGAGCTTGATGATCCTTCAGTTATCAAAAGCACTAGAATAGAAAGAATTTCTCGTGGTTCTGGAACTGATCCTAAAGAAATAAGACAACTTATGAAGCAATTCAATCAAATGAAGAAAATGATGAAAGGTATGAAGAAAGGACTGGGTCGTAGAGGTGGTAAAATGCCTAATATGGCTGACTTAGCTGGTATGCAATCTGCCGCTGGTAGTAAACCTTCTTCTAAAATTACTCGAGGTAAGAAAAGATAGTTCATCTATCTACCTCATTTACATTTTTTGCTAAAACTAGTTTTTTTGAGGGAAAGATTTGTTTAGGATTTTTCTAATAAAAGTTCAAAAGTTTGATTATGAGAAAAAAGACCTTAATGTTCCCTTCTCACAAAAACGTAGTACTATCGGTGTTTTATCACGGATGGTTACAAATGCAATTTTCCTTTCTCATGCTTTGAGAGAAAAAGTAATTGTTAGAATAGCAATTGAAGAACCAGTTCCACATATAATTCAAATTCAAACAGATAAAATACGGTATCTTGGCCCGGATGAAAGAAGTTTCGCTTCAATAATTCTTAAAGCTGAAAGAAAAATAATGGAACAAAAAAACGAGTCCATTATTGATCGCTGGTTCCAACCCAATCCAGGTTTATTTGCAAAAATCACCAATGATTGGTTAATCGATTTGGATTCTTATTTGAATGAACCAATTGGATTAATTCAATTTAACTACGACCTTCCAATTAATGATGGATTGTCTCAAGAATCGAATGGTTTTTCGCTTAGAGATTTTGAAGAAAAGATCAACAATTTTCAAGATTTGTTCAAATCAAATATTTTTATTTTCAATTTTACGAATGAAGATACAAAATGGTTTGAACCATCACTTGCATTAAATACTACCTTTCACCACATAAAGATACCAAAAATACTAAATCCACCAAAATTAGTTGGAATAATAAATATCATTCTCGATAAAAGGAAATAGAAACCAATTATCATGGTTTCCTAGAAAACAAACGATATTTTTCTTCAGGATTAGTTAATTCACGCATAATTCGAGCTATGATCAATTTCTTTGGGTCAGAAACTTTTGTTCTTGAAGCAATATCCTCAAATGAAGTAAAATTCACTCGACTACGTTCAGCTATCAAATTTTCAAGATGAGTTGTTCCTATACCAGGAAGCAATTTGAATGCGTGCATTCTTGAAGTTACAAGTGATGCTTTGTTAAACCAGTTAACAAATCTAAACTCTTGCTTTGTAACGATTTCCATTAAACAGTCTTCAAGAATCCTTTCAGAAGAGGAGGCTAAATCATTAAATCCAATCCTTCGTTTAATTCGAGTAATCAACTTACGATTGCTCTTACCAATTCCGATTCTATAAAGTGGTTTAATATTTACGCCTCTTTTTGGACTTAACTCCAATAGAGTAAACCAAATTTCACCTATGGCTTGAATAACAGGTTCCCGGCTATTGAATGGATTAGGATCAGTTGGACTACCTTCTGATAAATAAGCTAATGCCCAAGCAAATTCTTCATATTTTCTTTGTCGGTCACCAGTAGCATCCTGTCTTCCCTGTGCGGGGTTATTGCTACTTGATCTATTTCGATTATCGCTGTAAGAGCGGTTTTGGTTGTTATTTGTTCTTTCGGGCATCATTACCCACCACTTTGTTATTCAAACGCTGGAACTAGTTATTGTTTCTCAATAAACTATTTCCATTTCTACTATTTTAATTTGATTCTTTTTCCTTGTTTATCTTATAGATATTCCATAAATTTAAACTGTTCTCTAACTCCTAGTCTAGAATGCATTAAACTCCGACTCGATTAATCCCCAAATTAGTATTTATAAGAAGAGCGTTTCGCAGTGAAGAAATAAGATAAGAAAAAAGTGGAATATTGTTGATTTGTCAGAATAATTTTATTCTCTCAATAAATCAAGTAATTTTCCGACTTCATCTGTGGTGAAGACTCGAGTTGCATCTTGAAGAAAGACTCGCAATTCATCAATAGTTTCAGGCAAAAAGTTCACAATATTAATAGCCATATCTTCGCTCAGCTCGAATTCAGCTATTATTTTTTTAACAAGTGTTTTGGCCTGACGCCCAGTAACCTTTGCAGATCTTTGAGCATGCTCTAATGCAATTCTTTGCAAATAATTTAGTTCCCCATCTTTCTTTCGTTTGTTGAAGATACTTACAACTTCTGGAAGTGTAACGGGAGTTTTATTGAGAGTTTCTTTTGGCACTGCAATCACCTAATAGGATATTATTCTCTTAACTATAAGTCTATTTCTGCATTGCAATATAGACGTGTTCTGGTCTAGCGATGATATCTTTTGTCATATTTCCTACTTTAATTTTAATCACATAGGCTCTACCACGAACTTCAGAAATGACACCGAATTTGCCTTGATAGCGTCTGTGTGGCATTCCTTTTTGAATGGCTGAATCAATTTTAATAACAACTTGATCGCCAACATTGTATTTAGTAAGTAATCTACCTAGAGGTTGTATTCCTCTCTTTCTAGTAGATTTTGTAAATAATTTTCTAGTACTATGTCTGTATCCTTTTGAATTTGGCATAATTTATCACGACGCTGAGTTTTTTTCCTTATTCATGAGTTGCTAAGAAGAGCTTTAAAAATCTTGCTTTTTGCACGAGATACAGTCCTAAATATTTTTTTCCTCACTTAAATATGCAATTCAAAATAAAAAACAGAAAAAAGAGAAAAAGTAAAGTTTACTACTTTACCTATTCATAATTTTTACAATATCTTTTGCAACATCTAATGTTGAAGAACTACCACCTAAATCATAAGTTCTAACTTTGCCTTCTTTTAGGTTGATTCTAATAGCATCTTCTACTTGTTTTGCAAGCTCAACTTCTCCAAGCCAGTCGAACATTAGCTTAACTGAAAGAATTGCTGCAATTGGATTGACTTTATATTGACCTGCGTATTTTGGTGCACTACCATGAGTTGGTTCAAATAAACCATATTTGTCAGAAGTTGATGCTGAAGCAGCAAATCCTAAACCACCAACTAATTGCGCAGTTAAATCAGATACAATATCACCAAACATATTGGTTGCTACAATCACACCAAAATTTTGTGGGTTTTTTACTAATTGCATACACATTGCATCGATGTTTTGTTTCCAGACCTCAATTTCAGGATAATCTTTAGCAACTTCGGCTGCAACAGCAAGGAACATTCCATCAGTTGCACGAATAACATTTGCTTTGTGAACAAGAGTAATATTGGGATAGTTGAATTTTTTAGCATATTCAAATCCGGTCTTAACTATTCGTTTACAACCTTCTTCAGTAAAAACTCTACAAGATACTGTTGTTTTCTTTGGGTCGTAATTCTTCTTTTTGAAAGCATCTAAATGCATAAATTCAGTTGCATCATAGAAATCAAATCCGGAGTAGAGTCCTTCTGTATTTTCTCTGAAAACTATAAGATCGAGGTCATCTCTAAAATTCAAAGGATTTCCTTCATAAGATTTGCATGGGCGCATATTACTGTACAAATCAAATGTTTGTCTTAATCGAACAATAGGAGATCTATATCCAGGAACATTTGGTTTAGATGTAATTGCTCCAAAGAGCGCAGCATCTGTTTCTTTCATCATTTCAACGGTTCTATCAGGTAAAGCTTCCTTTTCTTTTTCCCAAAAGACCCAACCAATGTCTCCAATAATGAATTCAGCATTAAAGTCAGTTCCCTCATCCATGACTATTTTGGCTGCTTCCAAAACATCATTACCAATACCATCACCAGGCATAAATGCAATTTTATATTTCTTAGCCATGTTAGCTAGCTCCAATAACGTATTCTCGGTTTATCCGAAGTTAAAGAAACGGGCGCTCCTTTTTTATTAGTTTCTATGAGACGCGTTATTTTTTCTTAGTAATTATTGAAAATTATTACAAAACAGAATGCTATATTCTCAATTCATCCCTTAATTCTTCAAACAGTTAAATAATTAATTTCAGAGTTATCTATAGTTTTAAGCAGCTCGAAGAGGTAACTTGAAATAAGAAATAGCTATTATATAACTATAGCAAAGTTTCAGTTTCGAAGATCAGCAAGATTTCCGATAGCTGGAGTTATTTATACTGGTAAACCAGCATAAAATAGTAGTCTCTAAATATAGTCATGGAGAAAATTAAAATTGTCTGATGTAGAAAAAGTGATCCCAGAAGAAGAATTAGACGCAATTACAGAGAGACAAGTCTATAAAATAACTGAAGGATTACAGCGACTGAACAGTATTGGTACAGTTCAATTTATTCAAATCGATTTACCACCAGTTCCTGATGCGGTACTTCAAATTCTAAAAGATAATTTTGTTTCGTCCTTAGATGATGGTTTGTATGTTAATCAAACAATTGTTTTAGAGCAAATGGATACAGGTGACTCCTTTATGAGAGCGTTAAACTCCATTAGAAAGCTCTTCACTGTTGCTGATAAAATTTCTATTGATGAAATTCAAGCTGTAGTTAATTTAGACTACAAAGGCGAACCCATGGATATCATTGTTACTTATGACCCTGAAGAACACGATATCAGTCTTGTATCAGTAAGTGATCAAGGAGAGTTCTTTAGAATTTTAGAATACGTTAGATTCTTCTGGTTAAAATCAAGGCCAAGAATTTAGTAATTCGAAAATTCTTTTCTATTATTTCTTTTGTGGAACTATTAACTCAATTGTTACCAAAAACTCAAAAAGTAACCGCAAGCGTTTGATTACATCGTTAAATATTTCGTGATGAACCTTGGCAGATAAATTTAGTTCTTCTCATAAGAAAGATTTCACTATTAATCTATCAGAGGTGATTCCATATACTATTGAATTTTCAAAAGATGCTAAGGAGATTACCTTAACAAAAGGGGTCATCACTGGAGAAATTTCTTTAGATAGCTTAGCATTAGAACTTGCTCAAAGATTAGATATAGCATATGAAGACGTATTTTTTAAGAAAAACGAAAAGAACGATTTTTTAATTATTTTTACTTCCGAAGATTTTATTGATATCTCAATTGCAGAAAGTCTCATTCTCGAGATGATAGCCATTGAGTTACCATACTCATTAAAAAACACCGATACGCATAAAGTGTTTACTTATATTACTGAGAATTTATTTGGTATACCTTTGATAGGTTCAATGTATTTTGGTGTTATTGATCGTGGAACAAATCTCTTACAAGTAAGGAGTTTAACTGGTTGCCCTCTAAATTGCCCTTTTTGTTCTGTTGATGAAGGGCCCGTAACTAAAACAAAGCATAGAGATTTCATTATTGATTCAGATTACTTAGTAAGTACTTTTGATCATGTTGTTAAGGAAAAAGAATTGGAAAAGGCAGAAGCTCACTTAGATGGACAAGGGGAGCCAATGGCGTATCCTTACATTGTTGATTTAGTGCAAGGGTTAGCAAATAATCCCAATACAGCGATAATATCTGCTCAAACGAATGGATGGTATTTGACTGAAAAACTTGTAGATGATTTAGAAGACGCAGGTCTTTCAAGGATAAATCTTTCAATAAATTCTATGGAATTATCAAATGCTAAACGATTATCTGGAAGAGGGGATTTTCCTTTACAGAAAATATTGGATATGGCAGAATACATTGCAAACTCAAAAATTTCTTTGCTGCTTGCACCTCTTTGGATTCCGGGAATAAATGATTCAGATATAGAAGAGATTGTCAAGTTCTCAAAAAGAATTAACAGTAAAGAAAAACGTTTTCCAACTTTAGGAATACAAAACTACCTGATTCATCATCAAGGCAGAAATATGAAAGGAGTGAAATCTAAAACCTTCAAAACTTTCAATGAGCAACTGAGAGAATTTGAGAGAAAATATGATGTGTCAAATCTCGTTTTAAAACAATCTATGTTTGAATCCTATAAATCTAATATGTTATCAAACCCTCTAAAAGTAGGAGAAATAATTTCAGGTAGAGTTGTTCTTCCCGGTAGATTAAATGATGAGGTTTTTACTGTAGCAAAAAATAGAATTATACATGTTACAGGTACAGAAGGTTTATCGATTGGAACAAAAATTAAAGCTCGAATTATCAGAAATAGGCATAATATCTTTTTTGCGAAAAAAGTATAGTCGCTATAACCAATCAGCTTACAGGAAAGCGTAAAAGAGCAACCTTTCCACCGAATTTTTCAACTTGTTTACCTGATGCATGGTTTTCACTCATAATAACAATTTTCCCACCAGATTTTTGTACGCTCTGAAGGAATCGATCGAGTTTTTTCCTTTTGTCTCGGTCTCGCAAACGTAACTGATTATCAACTAGTAGTAAAGTTTCTACTGCACCAAATTCAACTGCCTTAGTAATCGCTTCGAGCCCGTATGCAACAGTTCCGGTATTCTTACCTAACCTTGTCAAAACTTCTTCAAGGTATACTTCATCAGAACTTGCTTGTTCTTCTTCAATAATCCGACCTAAAATGTTCTTGCTAATAATTTCACCAATAGCACTTGGACCCCCATTACTAGCTGTTTCAATTATTATTTTTTCCAAAGGAATCGTTGTGATGTTTTTCTTTTCTTTTAGATAGCGATAAAAATTATCTTTTGTGAACCCTGGACCAGCAAGAACCATCGCAGTAGCATCTGGTACTTTTGATGAAAAGGCTTCTTCAATGGCAAATGTAACCGTAGAATAGAATTTTGCTATTTTCTCTGCACGTATTTTTTCCTTACTCCCCGATTTCTTTGGTATCCGTTCTTTTATGTTAACTAGGATTGAGCTTGAAAAAGCACCTATAGCTGCAAGAGTAGCTTCACTGTCATCTATAGCTACAATAAGTACTTTAGCGCTTGCTGATTTTTTCACCGCAGCCTCTAAACGATCCTTATCGATTTTAGACCAAATTTCTTTACCAATTGTAAGCAATGTTCCTGTTTCTACATTGATTGTATGATAAGTTCCATAGGATATCAGATCCTCCGGTCCATCAGTTATCGTTCCTTTAATTCGTAAACGATTAGCAAATTCATGAAATTTAACTTCTTCAACCTCTAAGGTGAGAATCATAGAAACACGTTCACCTTTTTCCGCCCTCCCATCTTCCTCACCTACTCGAATCCTACGATAAGTTCGTGCTTTTACTTTATCAAGGGGTAGAATGAGATTATAGAGAACGTATAAATCATCAACGGTTTCTGGGATAACTGAAACAGAACCAATTTGATATTTTCGTGATTTAATGTTCAATAGTATTTCACCTACAATAGGAATTAGTTGTTAGATATAATTAAGAAATATTTGTGTATTATCTAAAATTTTCGGAAAATAGTGAAAGAAAGAACAATTTTAGAAGCTTTCTAAAATGTCTTCAACTCTTACAGC
>DAOUWQ010000296.1 GCA_030667035.1 Candidatus Heimdallarchaeota archaeon
TAACGACTTTCTGAGCAAATTAATTTACTTTTTTTTATTAATTAATTAAATAAATAAAAGCTAAGTGGAAACCCACCGAACACTCTTAATTATTTACTGACTTTCTACCTTTAATTTAACTAAAGGTAGAGCTCCGCCTTGTTTGAGCATGTCAATTTCTTTAAATGAAAGGTTTACGTTTGTAGCAAAAGTAAGTCCTTTCGTTTTGTTTTCAACTTCAATTTCAGAGATTCCCTCTTTCAATTGATCTAAATTCTTTATCACTAAAACGTCGCTTTGGTCTATTTTGTCATAGATGTTTTCATCTGAAAATTCTAGTGGAAGCATTCCCCACTGAATTAAATTATCACGATGTATTCTGGCGATACTTTTTGCAATCACAGCTCCAAGTCCAAGCCACATAGGTGCTATAGCAGCATGCTCACGGCTTGACCCTTGACCATAATTACTACCACCAACAACAATGAACATTCTACGTTTATTCTGGGGATTCATTTCTAATGCCCGTTTTACGAAAGTCTCATCTACAGGATTAAAAACAAATTGAGCAATTGCGGGAATATTTGATCTCAAAGGAAGTACCTTGGATCCTGCCATCATAATATCGTCTGTTGTGATATCGTCACCTGTTTTGAGCAATACAGAACCTGTTATTTGTTCTGTTAAAGGATCATTTATTGGACAATCTATAATATTGGGTCCTTTAACAATAGCAATAGCAGCTCTTTCTTTAGCATCTTTTGATGGATAGATGAACATATTCTTTGATGTAATGAATTGCTCTGGTTCACTGAATATTTTTGGTTCAATGTTTTTCTCTTGTAAAGGATCAACAAATTTTCCTTTAATGGCAAATAATGCTGCAGAAGCAGCGCTCATAAGATATGAGCCGGCAGTTTTTTCTCCTGATCTACCGAAAAAGTTTCTGTTGAATGTTCGACAAGAAATGCCGTTTGTTGGAGGTGTTTGACCCATTCCAATACATGGTCCACAAGTGCATTCTAGCATTCGAGCTCCTGTTTCAAGGATATCAGCTAACAATCCCTCTCGAGCAATTTGAGTTACTACGTTCTTTGAACCGGGAGATACTACTAAGCTGATGTGCGAAGCAATTTCTTGTCCCTTCAAAATAGATGCAGCAGTAGCTAAAGCAAGATAGGAAGCATTTGTACAAGAACCAATACAGACTTGATCCACTTGAAGCTCTCGAGAGTATAAGCGTCCAATATGCTCTTGGATATCCGCATGAACCTTTTCTGGCATATTTTTCACAATTTTATCAATTGAAGTGCGCTCAACAAGCTCACGTATGGATACAACAGAACCAGGACTATGTGGCAATGCAACATTTGGTTCAAGTGTTGATAAATCAATTTCTAGAACTTCATCATACACAGCGTCTTTATCTGCGTCTAAAGGTGAATAATCATCTTCTCTTCCTTGTGCTTTAAGGAAGTGTTGAGTTAATTCATCACTTGGAAAGATAGAAGTAGTAGCACCCAATTCTGCACCCATGTTAGTTATTGTTGCTCTTTCTGGAGTAGTTAAATCTTTAACACCAGGACCAGAGTATTCGAATATTGCATTTCTACCTCCTCGAACACCTTTCATTTTAAGAAGTTCAAGAATAACATCCATTGCCGTAACCCAAGGTTTTCGCAATTTACCTTTAAGATGAACCTTTATTATTTTTGGATATTTGAGCTCAAATGGTTCTCCAGCCATTGATGTAGCAATAACTAATCCACCAACACCGATTGCCATTGAACCAACTCCACCAGCAGTAGGTGTATGAGAGTCAGAACCTAAGAGAATTTTTCCTGGAGCAGCAAAATTTTCAAGATGAACTTGATGTATAATACCGTTTCCGGGTCGAGATAAAATAGCACCCTTTTTTGCAGCTATTGCACGCAAAAATTGATGATCATCAGCATTTCTAAAGTCAGTTTGTAAAGTATTATGATCAATATAGGATACCGCAAGAGGTACTTTAATATCTGGAATGCCAATGGCTTCGAATTCTAACCAAGCCATTGTTCCTGTAGCATCTTGAGTGATACATTGATCAACTTTTACAAATACTGGGTCACCTAGTTGATATTCTTCAATTTTCTTTTCAGAGATATCATGTGCTTCCAGTATTTTTTGGACAATATTCTTACCTGTCATATATTGTCAGCCTTCTTTATTCGTAATTATTTCATAGATTAGCAATAATTGCATCTGCAAACTCTGATGTACCAATAGGTTCAACATTACTTAATTGTCGCGCAATATCGTAAGTAACCTTTTTCTGAGCGATTGCTTTTTCAACACCAGCATTGATTATTTCTGCAGCTTTTGTCCAATTCATATAATCAAGCATCATAATTGCTGAATAAATTACTGAACCAGGGTTGACTTTATTCAAACCAGCATGTTTTGGTGCGGTTCCATGTGTTGCTTCAAAAACAGCTGCTTCATCACCAACATTTGCTCCTGGAGCGAAACCTAACCCACCAACTTGGGCAGCAAGTGCATCAGAAATGTAATCACCATTTAAGTTTGGTAAGGCAAGAACGCCATATTCAGCTGGACGGAGAAGTATTTGTTGGAACATTGAATCAGCAATTCGATCACTGATCATAACTTTTCCTTCAGGAATTTTACCATCGAATTTATCGTAGACTTCTTTTTCAGTTATAACTGAATCAGCGAATTCTTCGGCTGCTAATTTGTATCCCCAATCTTTGAATTTGCCTTCAGTAAATTTCATAATATTGCCTTTGTGAACTAAGGTTACTTTATCGTATCCTTTCTCAAAAGCATAATTGATTGCCATACGAACTAATCGAGAAGTGTTAGCCCAAGACATTGGTTTAATACCTATACCAGATTCCATTGCGATACTCTTACCGAGCTCATCATTAAGAAAAGTAATTAACCTCTTTGCATCAACAGATTCAGGTTCAAATTCTACTCCTGAATAAACATCTTCAATGTTTTCTCTGAAAATAACCATATTAACATTTTCAGGGGCCTTTACTGGAGCGGGTACACCTTTGATGTGTTTAGCTGGTCTGATACAAGAGTAAAGGTCTAATTTTTGTCTAATAGCAACATTTAGACTTCTAAATCCACCACCGATAGGGGTTGTCAATGGTCCTTTAATGGCAACGATATGATCCACTATAGCTTTGAGTGTGTCTTTTGGTAAGTAAAGATCTCGTAATACTGCTGGATCGAGTTCACTTAATTGTTTATCAGTATATTCTGTAGCATAAATTTTCCGTGCTTTATCTCCAGCAAAAATTTCAAACCAAACGATTTCCTTTTTGCCATCATAAGCTTTTTTTACGGCTGCATCAACTACTTTTCTCATTGCTTCCATAATTTCTGGACCTATTCCATCACCTGCAATGTATGGAATAATAGGTTTATCAGGAACAACGAGTTTCCGACTATCATCCTTTGTTATTTTTTCTCCAGTTGTTGGAGGAGTTATTTTTTCATAGCTGCTCATGAGATTCCCTCAAATAGAAAACTAATATTTTTTGAATACAATAGTGCCAAAGCTACATGTATCCGAATGACCCTTTCAAAACGAGCTACCTTTAAAATTATCCATTGATATTTATAAAAAAGAATTCTGAATCACTTGTTAAAATAAATATTTAATAAATCAAACTATTGTTGAATTAATACCAATCATTTTTTTACTGTGAAATGAGCTTTCGTCAAGAACAGAA
>DAOUWQ010000380.1 GCA_030667035.1 Candidatus Heimdallarchaeota archaeon
GGATTCTTTAGTACCATTCTCTTGTTATTGTTCTTAAAAGCAACTTTTTTGATAAAAAATTCATAGCGCTTTTTCCAACGTTTCAAATCTCGTGGTTTTGTATCATCAAAAGATTTGTAACTTGCATATGTTTTGAAATTTCTTGGAAAAATCATACTGTGAAAGTAACCATATTTGTCATATGCACCCAAAGAATGCTCTTCTTCTCCTGGTAAATCTGCATTGATTTTTATCTCATCCATCGGCCTTGTCTCTGGAAGAGAAGCAACAATCAATTTTCGAGTAAATTCAGGAAATGCCAAAAAGAATTGAGGGGCATAAACTTCAATATTTGATACTAATCCTTTGCTCTTATCTTGAGTAAAAAGGTAATGCATAAGTGTTGTACCACTACGCCAATGTCCTAAGATAAAAATAGGATCTTTAGCTAATTTGTAATCATTTACTTTGCGATTAAATCTCACTCTTTCAAAAAAACGAAGGGGAGCTGTAACTAAAGTTAAGGTAAATGTATACCAGAGTCTAGGCCAGTATTTTATATGAACCCTAAATTTATTCATCCAAAGTAAACGTAAAAGATTACTTGTTGACCCACCACCAAGTGGGCATCTATTAATTATCCAATGATCTTTCAATAATGAGTCCACCTTAATTTCTAAAATAGATTGAATGCCAATTTAACCTTACTAACTGAAGAATGAATATAATTGTTTTGTAAAAAGTAGACCGTTCTTTAGTGTTTTATTTGCTCATTATTAAAATTAAAGGAAATTTTCGCTAAACTATTTTTATAATAAAAAAAAGGAAAGAAATAATTCCCTCACTTGGCTAGAAGGGGAATTAAATTTTCTTTTTCGAGGAAAGCAATGACTTTCTTAATGCTTTCTTCTACTGTTTCATCTTCAGTATTGCAGATTAATTGAGGATTGGGTGGTGCTTCATAAGGATGACTTACACCGGTGAAATCTTTTATTTCGCCAGCAAAAGCTTTTTCGTATAATCCTTTAACATCTCTTCTAGCACATTCTTCGACAGAAGCATTGACGAAAACTTCAATAAATGGAGCTTTTTGTTCATTTGCTTCTTTACGAGCAGTTTCTCTTGCAGCAATAAAAGGAGAAATGAAAGAGACTAAAGTTGCTACTCCATGTTTTGCTAACAATGTGGTAACAAAGGTTATTCTTTCGATATTCAAATTTCTATCATCTACTGAAAATCCAAGGTCTCTTGTCAAAGTCTTTCTGACGATGTCTCCATCAAGTCTTTGCACTCGTAAATCTCTTTTAAGAAGTTCTTTTTCTAAATCAACTGCAATTGTTGTTTTGCCCGAACCGGATAGACCGGTAAACCATATAACAAATCCTGGGTCGTTCATTAATTTTCACTCTCAATAATATACTATTCATTTTAATTTTACTTTACAAATAACTCCTTTTGTTTCAAAAGGTATTCAGCAACCTCTGGGCGCATGTATTCGGTTAACCCATCAAGTTGTTTGTCGACGATCATTTGTCTGATTTTTCGTCCGCTAATCATCTTTTGGTATTCTGTACCGTCATGTGGACACGTGTAATCATTCACAACACCACCACATTTATCGCATTTGAAGAATGAGCGGAAGCAAATTGGTTCAATTTCCAAATCAGGGAATTTGTCAAAAATCGCATGAGCATCAAATGGCCCATAATAACTTCCTACACCTGCATGGTCTCTTCCAACGATGAAATGACTGCAACCAAAGTTCTTTCTCATTATAGAATGGAAAATGGCTTCTTTTGGTCCACCGTATCTCATTCTCGTTCTGAGAATACCCATCATCGTTCTATCTTTTCGATAATAGTTATCCATAAGAACTTCGTAAGAACCTAAAATAACTGGGTCAGTGAAATCGTTTGTTTTCTTTTTACCAATGATTGGGTTAACAAATAATCCATCAACCAATGTGAGAGCAGTTTTCTGTACGTATTCATGACCTAAATGAGGAACATTTCTCGTTTGAAAACCTACAACAGTCTTCCAACCCTTTTTCTCAAACAGAGCCCTTGTTTGTTGTGGATAGAAAGTGTATTCTTTATAATCAGTGATAATGGTATTTACAAGATCAATTTTGCCTGCAAATAAATTGTCATTGGAATTAAGCACTTTTTCTACTCCGGGATGCTCTGCATCAAGGGTTTGAAAAGCATTTTCAGCGATAGCTTTCTTTTCATGCTTGTAAATTTGTTCTAAATGTAAAACAGCAATAATTTTTCCTTCACTATTCGTTAAGGCAATGTCATCACCTTCAGAATAGTTTTTTGCTGTAACATCATTAACATCGAATGTAATTGGCATGGTCCAAGGTAAATCATTGGCAAGTCTATCTTTTTTGATGATAGATTGAACATCCTCTTCAACCATGAAACCTTCGAGAGGGCTAAAAACACCATGTGCGATGTTATAAAGATCCTCAATGACCTCGTTATTTACCTCTAGTTTGAGCATAGATTGAAATTCCGATTCAATTCGAGCTTTTTCTTTTTCTGGTAAAACTTTATCTGTTAGCTTATTACCATGTGGTTTTATCATATTATTGACAATCTCCAGTAATTTGATTGTTTTTTGATTCGATTCCAATAATTAGTAATAGATGAAATATCCTAGATTCTTGTTTAAGTTTGGACAATTTGAATGTCAGTGTCCGAATAAAAAATCTAGACCTCAAATTAATAAGTGTATTGAAGAATATTTCAAATTGAGTAAACATCTCCACAATGAACAAAAAAAGAAATTTCTGTTAGGATTTAGTGTGATTTTTACTTATAGATCTAATTTTCTGCAAGTAATCACTCTCAAGATGTTTTGAATATTTTTCCACAATCTCTTTTTTATAATGGGATTCTTTAATACGTTGCTTTTTATGGTGTAAAATTAACTGAGCCCAGAGTAAACCCAAAGCCGCTTTTTCTTCAATTTGTTGATTATTACAATACTCTTGACTGAAAATAATTAATTCATCGGCAAATTTTATAGCTGATTTCCAATCATCAGGGTTGGTATTGAGAATTAGAAAAGAATAACCTTCTGCTAATTTTACTTGTAGATCTTCATCATAGGAATATCTCTTTGCTAA
>DAOUWQ010000355.1 GCA_030667035.1 Candidatus Heimdallarchaeota archaeon
CTGATTTTTGAATTGATGCTGAATTTCGTTGGTCAGAGCAACATACTCTTTCTCTTTCTTTTTCACCAATTTTATGGTGTCTAAGATTTTTTCTATTTTTCTCTTGTCGGACAGGGACATTAATCCTGTTTCAAAGTATGCGTCAAATTGGTTGTCAGATAGATTTGTTATCCAAACAGATTCAAATGTAGTTTTGTGGAATTTGAGAGTCTTAACAGAATTTCCAGGTTTTAATAGTAGATTATATTGATAGTAATCTCTTGTTTCAGCATCAGGATTCTCGTCTGCTTTATAGGAACTCATTTTCGTTATTTCTAGAATTGTTGGTAAGATTTCTTTGTTTCTATTGATGAATTTGAAAGTATATTCTTGCTCAGCAATTCTTTTTATCGAGAGGTAGGTATCTTTCAGCTCTATTGCTTCAATTTTTGTTTGCGATTTTGTTTCCTTCATTGCAGATATGTCTTGATTCAATCGGAAGGCAATAAATTCAGTTCCAGTTATTATCATTGAGTCTCCTGCATAATTTCCATCCAAGTAAATTGTTGCTGCACCTTTCTCAACATCAATTGGTTTTTTGAGTTTGATTGCATCCATAGCTTCAGTTAATCGATCATCTCTGAGAATAACGCAAAGCTCACCGTTTACTTTTTCGGTAAAGATAGGGATTAGTGCACTTTGAGATCTATTTATTGTAATAGGATAATTAACTACATATGCAATTGCTGATCCTATCTCTTGTATCTGAGTTTCAATAGTAGGTTTAACATCTCTTTCAAACACTTTGGGAGGCATGCCTTTTGCTTGAGACTTCATAAGCATTTTAGCTCTTTTTGGAGCTGCACCAGGAGGTGAAGGAGCCATTGTGCCTATAAATCCTCTACTACCACTACCCACCCCATCTTCATAATATTCCGCCATAGGTTCTTCCATGGCATCATCAAAATCATCAAACATGCCACCTGCTTCAGATACCATTGGTGCAACACCTTTGACATCTCGCAGAATTACAGGCCTCTTAATATGTAAAGGATTAAACAAATCATATTGAAAACTAACAGGTTTACCTGTTACAATTCTCAGAACAACTTGTTCCCAATCTATTGATGTTGTATTATCGATTATCGAAATTCCAATCATTTCAAGCTCTTTCTTAGCAACATCAAAGAAAACACGATAGGATAAACGCCAAGATGAAATTGGCATTACCCATGAAGCCCAAGAATTAGCTTTAGCATCAACATGGAGATTAACTACACCTGCCTTTCTTTTGTTCGCTAAAAGATTTAGGAAAGTATCAATATCCTTTTGCAATGTAGGATCGAGAATCTCAAGTTTCTTGATATCTTTTAATGGGAAGTTTTGAATCTCATTTCCAATCTTCAAAACTAATACTTCATTTGTATTAATGGGCGTTTCTTCTGTGTCAGAACCATCATCTATTTCATCTACTCCTAATACAGTTCCCGTGTAGTTTTTATCAATTGTAATAGTTACTTCTAAACCTACTAGATGGCTACACAAAGAGAGTAATGCCCCATCAACTTCGAGATCGATACCAATTTTATCTAGGATTTTATCAATCTCTTCAGCTGAATTAAATCTAACAGAAGCTAATCCATTCACTGACAAAGATTTTAGTACATCATTGATATCACTTTCATTTACCGGTAAAGTGAAATTCTTCTTCGGACAATCTGCCATGAAGAAACCTACACCACTTTGATACAAAGTTACTTCTTTAATATTCAAGGTCATTTTCTTGTCCTCCAATTATATTTTCATATTCAATTTCTTTATCTCTTCAGTGAGTTCTTTCTTCTCACTCTCGAGATCTTCGAGATGCTTTTCAGAAATTTTTAATCGTTCTATATAGCTATCTCGTTCAGCAGCTTGCAAAATTAGTTGTAAAACGGTGATATTTTCTCTCAAACGCTCTTGATTCGAATATTCCCAATCAATTTCCTTTTCAATTGCGTTAAGTTCATTTTCCTTCTGAGCAATTTTTCGCATATTAGCAAATATCTTCAGAACTAATCGTTCGTTTTTATCATCAAGAATACCAGCTTTAATCATATCGTTGACAGTACTTTCAGAAAGGTTCCGAATGTAAAGACTTGTTAAAACAATTTTTGTAAAAGTGAATGTTTTCTCAGAGCTTCCTGGTTCAAGATCGAATTTATAGCGATAGTAATTTGCTGTTTCTTTAATTGGTTTTGTTTTGGGTTTATAGTCAGCTAATTTTCCTATCTCAAAAACAATAGGTATTTTTTTATCAGCAATATTTAGAAACTTGTAATTAAAAGTAGCTGTTTCTGAGTGTTTTTGATACATAAGATTCTTCTTTACGGACACACTAACGATTTTACTTGTCTGTTCCACTGATTTAATTGTGTTAATATCTTGATTAATTCTAAATGCTATATAATCAGTTCCTCGAACAATCATTGCATCTCCGGCAAAGATATCATCAATATGTATAGTTGCTACACCTTTTTCTAAATCTAAATCCTTACTAAATAGAATTGCATCCATTCCATCCTCAATTCTATCATCACGAATAACAACACATAATTCCCCCTTCATTGATTTATTAAATAAGGGAATTAATGAGCTTTCAGAACGATTGATTGTAACAGGTTTCGTTACTTGATACGCTACTGTTGCTGCTAATTCTTCTTGTGATGCTATCACTTTAGCTTTCATTATATCTCGAGATATATCCCAACCTAATCGTCCATCTAAACTCATACCAGCAGTTGTTGATGGTTGAGGGGAAGGTTCTCTGCGACTTCGTCCATATTGATCAGATTTCTTTTTCATATCATGTGTTCTTACAGCAGCTTGGGCTAATAAGGGTGAAATTCCTGTTTCTTCTCGTGAAATCCAAGGTCTATCAACATAGTGAGGACTATGCAAATCATGTTTAAAACTAACTGGACGACCAGTTACTAACTGAAGTTTAATCTTCTCCCAATCAATTCCAGTTGTATTGTCTACTATAGCAATTCCCGTGAAATCAGTGCTATTTTTCTCCTCAGAATATTGAACCCTATATGACAATCTCCAAGCAGAAACAGGAGCCACCCATTGGATGCTCGCATCTTCCTTGGTTGTAAGGACAGTTAAATTTGTAACACCGATTTTTCTAGTAGATGCTTCTAAATCTAAAAATACCTCTAAGTCTTTCTGTATCGTATCATCTAACAATTTTATTCGCTTAATCCTGCTTATCGGTAAATGCTGAATGGTATTTTTTTCTTGAATA
>DAOUWQ010000294.1 GCA_030667035.1 Candidatus Heimdallarchaeota archaeon
TAAAGTTCTAATCATTGGAGCGTCAGGAGGAATCGGAACATTTGCAGTTCAAATTGCTAAAATGTATGGAGCCAAAGTTACAGGTGTTTGTGGACCTTCTAATCTAGCTATGGTAAAAGAGATTGGATCAGACTTTGTAATAGATTATAGAAAAGAAGATTATACCAAGAACGAAAAAACGTATGATATAATATTCGATGCTATAGGCGTTAATACTTTTTCAAATTGTGAGAAAATATTAACTGATACTGGAGTATATGTTTCAAATAACATTGCGAATAATCCAAGTAATATGTTCAAAGTTGGTAATAAAAAATTGAAAAATAAATTCAAAAGTGTAAATGCTGATGAGAGTGCAGAAACCCTTAACTTACTTCGAGAATGGATCGAAAGTGATAAGATAAAACCAGTAATAGATACTGTATATCCATTAAGCCAGCTTGCAGAAGCACATCGACACTACGAAACTGGTCATGCTAAAGGTCGAATTGTTATAGAAATTTGAAAGAACATAAAAAGTACTATGTTGTAATAACTTTAGACCATCTTATATGAAAAATAGACGAGAATAACTTTTATTCAATGGTGATCTGTAAATGACCAATAAATTGCTACGAAAATTTAGATGGATATACATTATTGATACCCTCATGGAAGTACTTGTAAAGAGAGTAAAATATGGGAAATGGACTACACCTGAAATTACTCCAGAAGAGTTGTTTGAGGATATTAATGCAGATCAAACACCACTATTGATTTATGTTCTCCGAATTTATGGAGAAGAAGGATTAATTCCAAATGCTTTGACTATACCTACTCCAAAACTAATATCTTATGCAGATAAACTTCAATTATATAAAGATAAGAAAATAGTAGTCGTTTGTGGTGGGGGTGGAATGTCTATGGTTGCCACTGAAATTTTGCTGGATGCTGGTTTTAAGGATGTTAAGAGTTTAAATGGTGGTATGGAATTGTGGGCCAAAAAAGGATATCCTACTGAACAATCTAATCGTCTTGCTAAATATAAATTAAGATAAAATCTCTGGGCAAATTATGGAATATGAGAATAGTTATTTGATTTGTAGAGAATATCAAGAAACAGTTCCTATAGAGAGCTGCCCCTAATGCAATCAAACACTAGGTATTGGCATTAAGAAAATTGGAAATTGAATGAATGTTACAATTTGGAATATCAAAATGTATCATAGGAATTTTGCATGTTTTTTGGTTTGTATTTATACTTTCATAGTGAGTTTAGAATTTTTTATCTAAACTACTCAATTCCTGCACAATGTCCCTGTGTTTTTTGTGACAACTATAAGAGAAGAAGATTTTTAGAAACAGAGAAGTATTGAAATAGTATGTCTGAAGGAAAGAATTATGATTGGACAGGTGTTTGGGTATTAGCATCCATACATATAGCTCAAACCGCAGCAGCAAAAGACGTTCCTAAAGCTTACAAAAAAATGAATTTCACGGAACAATTGACCAAGTACAAGAATCTATATCGAATAATTTACGCTGGTGATTACATAAATCGTGCAATCTTTACTAATAGTGAACTTATTGATGGAATTGATCGTTTAACAAAAATGGGTTATATCGAGGAAAAAGAAAGCTTTCTTCTAACTACTGAGAAATTAAAAAATCTTTATGAAAAGGCTACTGCAAAGATGAAATCTGTTTCATTAGATACATCATTGCATATCTTTGCTAATATCTTACAAACTAGGCTTCCATGGGAATGAAAATTAGTTTTTAATTAGATTTCAGAGATTTTCTCTTTTTAATTCTATTAAGAAGTTTATCGTAATCAGTTGTAGAAAATGGACAAACTTTAATGCAAATTGAGCAACCATAATTAGCTGTAAAATATGGGAAATGGACTACACCTGAAATTACACCAGAAGAGTTATTTGAGGATATTCAATCAAATTAAATGAATTAAATTTATTGGTGTGATGAAATGAGTAAACCTAATCAAGATAACATGACGGGAATGGGTTACTATTTTAGTAGTGTGATAAGATATTGGAAAGTCATGCTCAAAATAATATTAAATAGAATTGAATGGTCAGAAATTACTGTTGATGAATTACTTGATCGTATAAACTCTAATGATCCACCATTGATACTTGACATTCGAGCTATTCAACATTTTAATGGAAACGATGGTCATATACCAAATGCAAGGTCAATAGCCATTTCACAAATTAAACCTATTTTAGAAGCTCTTCAACAATTCAAAGAAAGGGAAATTGTTACAGTGTGTCCTGGTGGAGGATTATCTTTAGCCGCTGCTAATATTCTAGAAAAAGCAGATTTTAAAGATGTTAAGAGCTTACATGGAGGCATGGATTTGTGGGTTAAAAAAGGATATCCCACTGAACAATCTAATACTAAGTAAATAAAAGAGGAAGTTTTGTTACTAATGAAATCTATAATTATTTTATACTCTTACCATCATAATAATACTGAAAAAATTGCTAATGTTATCGCAAAAATTCTTGAAGCAGAGATAAAAACACCAAAACAAGTAAACCCTGAAGAGCTACAAGAGTACAGTCTTATAGGCTTTGGCTCAGGAATCTATGGTGAAAATCTCCATAAATCAATCCTTGATCTTGCTGATAAAATGACACAAATCAGCACTAAGAAAGCATTCATTTTCTCAACCAGTGCATTAGCTGAGAAAAATAGTAATCACAAGACCCTCAGAAAAAAACTGCAATCTAAAGGTTACGTGATTATTGATGAATATAATTGCAGAGGTTTTAATACAAATAGCTTCCTGAAATTTTTTGGTGGAATGAACAAGGGGAGACCAAATGAAAAAGACCTTAAGAATGCAGAAGAGTTTGCTCAGAAAATACTAGAATCATAATTTTGATCCTTTTCTTTGAATGTAAAAAGTAACAGAGCCATCTTCATGATTTTTTCTAAAAACTATTTTATGCTTGAAATTTCTACAGAAACGAGGGATACTATTATTCATTGCATGTGGTATATTGGTAGTAACCTTCAATATACCATCCATTGGAACATTTCGAATATTCATTCTTACTCGCATAGAAGGTATAGGGCATGGTACATTCATAGCATCAATGAATAAATTAAATTCCTGTTCTTCGTCTTTGGACATTGTTAATGGAATATGTATCGCACTTTACTTAAAACTATTACTTCATTAAATATCCTTACAATATCTTTTGTGTTTATTTTAAATTGCACTTCCAACTTCTATGTTTACGTGGGTTTTGAAAAAGAAAGAAAGAAAAAGGGTTAATTGGTAGTTTAGAAAATAATTCACTATTCAACTAACTCATTTTATTTTCTAATCTTTATTTTGTCTTCTTCTTTTTGGGAGATGAATCATTTCTAGCGAGCATTTTGTCGAATAAACTGACTTGTTCGTCATATGGCTGTGACCATGTATGGCATGAAGAACTTACAATCAGATTATTTAACAACCATGGTAAAATGCCAAAGCCAATAACGGTCATAAATATCAGGAAGACCCATATTAGATTATCGTTAATTGTTGAAGTAGTCACTTGAGATGAAAAAGCATTAACTAAGTAGTGAGTTAGTATACATGGAATAAGACTTCTTGTTTTTATGAATAAGTAAGCCAAAAAAAATCCAAAGAATGTTGTGTAGATCACTTGGAAAAGAGTGAGTATTATAAAGCCTATAAAGCTTGGTTCTGGTTCAATTTCAAAAATCCATGCATATAGAA
>DAOUWQ010000468.1 GCA_030667035.1 Candidatus Heimdallarchaeota archaeon
ATTCCATAGAAAACATTGGTATCAAAATAGAGAACTATTATTCCTCTATTCGCTCGAATTTGAAGCAAACAGGTCTAAGACCATCTGGACAAGCAACATACATTGTACCATGTTCAGTCCAACTTTCCCAGAAATTTCCTCCAAAAGCAAGAACCATTGCTTCAGGTTGAATTGCTCTCCAACCAAAACCACAGAATCCTTCGGGTTTTTCACCATCTTCTGATATCAAAATTTGTCCTTCTTCAAAGACATTACATTCAGGGACAATTTCTCCTTTAGGATTCTTGAAATCTTTTCCAAATACATCAATTGGTTTGAATTTTTTTAGTACTGTTACTTTTACTTTGCCCAAAATAATTCCTCGGTAATTTTAGTTTAGAATTAATTCCCAAGTAATAAAAAGAAAGTTCTGATTAGTCTTGTAAATAATAATCATTATCAAGCTACAGTATTATACAAAAATAAGGGAGAATGAAAAATGGTGGGCTATCCCGGATTTGAACCTTGATAAAGGAGAAAAGCACAAACTAAAAAAAAGTTA
This sequence comes from Candidatus Heimdallarchaeota archaeon, assembly GCA_030667035.1. Classification (GTDB taxonomy): domain Archaea; phylum Asgardarchaeota; class Heimdallarchaeia; order JABLTI01; family JABLTI01; genus JABLTI01. The sequence goes on from DAOUWQ010000468.1 coordinate 542, forward strand.
AAATTAGAGAAAGGAATATATACCAAAACAGACACAGTATACAGGAGAACCATGTCTGTATTATCAGTGAGAATAGATAAAGAGTTGGAAGAGAAATTAAAATTTCTAATGGAAAAGCAGAAGATAGTAGATAAATCAGCATATATCAGAAAGTTGCTAAGTGAATCGATAAAAGATGAATTATTGGATTTTCTAAGCAGAGAGATTGAAAGCAAAAATCTAAGCATATGGAAAGCAGCCGAACTTGCACAAATGTCTTTGAGAGGAATCATGCAAGAACTAGCAAAACGAGACGTGAAAATATACGATGAAAAGGCATTGCAAGAAGATTTGATCTTTGCTGAAAAAGAAGGATAAGAAAATGATTGCTGTAATAAATGCTTCTCCATTAATTTATTTAAGTAAAATAGGAGTGATTGAATTTCTACCACAACTTTTCAAGAGAATAATTACAACAGCAGAAGTAAAACGAGAAGTGTTACAAGAGAAAACAGCACCCGAACATACAATACTTACGGAAGTGTTTGGTAAGTGGTTAGAAATAGAGGCTGTAGAAGAAAAGATAGTAGAAAAATTGACGAAATTACAAATTCATAGAGGAGAAGCAGAAGTAATAGCACTAGGAAGAGAACTAGTGAGAAAAGAAAAAACATCAGTAGTAGTAATTGATGATCAATTAGCAAGAGAGATAGCTACCAGCCTGGGGTTGACGGTAACAGGAACGATAGGAATTCTACTAAGAGCTTTAAAAGTAAAAATCATCAATAAAAAAGAATGTCAAACACTACTAGAACAATTGATAACGACAACCACATTCAGATTATCAGCAAGAGTATATGCAAAAATTATGAGAGAAATAGATAGAGGGGAAAAATAGAGAAATAAATAGTGGGCGATCCAGGATTGGAATCAGGGGCTTTCAAACAATTATTTTTTGTAGTATTTAAAGAAAAATTTTCAGTGTATAAATGAATAAAATGCCAATTAATGTGAGATATGATATAGCAGATTTTATTGAGAAAAATAGATTAAAATATGGAATTCCGAAAATTTCTATTAAAGCACTCAAAGATTTTGGCATCTATGATGCACGAGCACTGACAGTATTAACTGAAACTGATTATTGCAAAATACCAAATATAAGTGAGAGAACTGCTCAAGCTCTTTGTCGAGCTTCTCAAGATATGTTTCGAGGGAAATTATTTCAGAACGTAGAAGAATATTGGGAGAATCAGCTCCAATCCCAGAAAAGTTTTACTAGTGGTTCAAAAGAGATTGATACCTTGCTTGAAGGGGGTTTTAGAACAGGAATGCTAACGGAAATCGTTGGAGGGTATCGCTCAGGAAAAACGCAAACTTGTATGACAGCAGCTGTGACTGCACAACTGCCGGTAGAGAAAGGTGGATTGGATAGTCCAGTTATCTATATTACAACAAACAGTTTCTTTCATTGTGAACACTATTTACGGATAGGAAAGCGTTTCGAAATAGCAGAAGAGAAATTACTAAGCAACTTATTCATAGTACAAGCAGAACAAATGAGGAGCTTCCAACAAGCAATAGATCGACTGCCAGGATATATACAAGCATTCGATACCCGATTGGTAATCATTGATTCATTGATGGCCCCTTTTGAAAGCAGATACATAACATTACGAGAAACCATCATCATGCAAAAGCATTTGCAAAATTTGTTAGCGTTTCTTAAGCGTTTAGCTCTTGGGTTTAATTGTGCAATTATCTTCACTAATCATGTTATTGCTAATCATGGACCTAATCACCATTATATTCCACTTAAAGCTGCAGGTGGAGAAGCTATAGAGCATGCTTCGGATATGCGTCTGTTCTTGAAGAAATTAATGAAAAATTCTCGACGAATGAAAGTAGATAGTTGTTCATTTCTTCCATGTGAAACAATTGATTTTTACTTAACCAAATATGGAGTAGCCGATGAAGAAACAATTGATTTACCACAAATAAAAGAAGAGGAAGAAGAAGAAACCAAAGA
>DAOUWQ010000371.1 GCA_030667035.1 Candidatus Heimdallarchaeota archaeon
TCCTACTATTGCCAAGAAGTATTTTTTCCGTACCGATTTCTTTTATCATTAACGTAAGATTTCCATCCACTCTTTCCAGGTAGAAAATCACTGTACCATTCATTTCCATTCCTAATGCAACGCGTTTGTTATAGTTTTGAAATACACTTATAATCCAACAGTAATTATAGATATATTACTCTGTAACAAAGCTACAGGAACAACCGGGAGGAAGAATTATTGCCAATGATACGAGTGGGTATACCTCGTGCTCTTATTTACTACAAATTTTTCCCTATGTGGGAAGCTTTCTTCAAGCGATTAGGAGCTGAAGTTGTCGTTTCCCCTTTAACTGACCGAACTATAAGGGAAAAGGCTATTTCAGCGGCGCCCGATGAGGACTGTTATTCTACTAAAATCTTCTTTGGTCACGTTTTGGAAATAAAGGATGATGTTGATTTTCTCTTTATTCCTCGTTTTGGCAGCAAGCATAAGACCGACATGGGTTGTCCTAAATTTATTGGTTTAGCTGATGTTTTACGTTCGATGTTTCCTGATCTCCCACCGATTATTATGCCTCATTATAACATAGCCAAGGGTCGAGATAATAAACTAACTTTTTTTCTCAAGTCACTTAAGGTTGGTTTGATCTTTACTAAAAATCCTTTCAGGATCATTTCCGCTTTCATAAAAGCAATGAAGGCTTACAAACAACACAAAAAGGATTTGATCATTGATTTGGAAACTTTGGCTGAATGGGAAACTAGGAATGACTTTCATCTTAATGACAAACCAAAAATAATTCCCGGAGAAAGACCTCTTAAAATTGCCTTAGTTGGTCATTCCTATGTTATTAATGATAATTACTGTTCTTTGAATATCAGAAAGAAGCTAAAGAATTTTGGTGTCCAAGTCATTACTTCTGAACAGATTCCAAGATCGATTATTGATCAGCAATTGTCTATCTTAGATAACAGACTCTATTTTGAGTTTGAGCGAGAAATCCTTGGTTCAATAATGTATTTTCTTGAGCAAGAGTCAGTTGATGGAATCATTCATTTAATGATTTTCGGTTGTGGTCCTGATTCTTTAGCCGGCGATTTGGCTATGAGATTCTCTAAACGTATGCCAAATATCCAACTATTACAACTTGTTTTGGATGATTTAACTGCCGAAGCAGGATTGAATACAAGATTAGAAGCATTTATTGACATGCTTCGAAGGAGAAAAGAAAAAGTTGCCGTTCACATTCCCATCCTTCGGGTCCCTTAGATATGTCTTTCAACGATTATTTGCCGAGTTAGGTAGAACTGATATTCTTATGCCTAATAAACCCAGCAAGAGAACTTTTCTCCTGGGTGCTAGCCATTCTCCTGAATTTGTTTGTACTCCTTTCAAGATGACTTTAGGTACTTTTATCGAGGGGTTGGAGAGAGGTGCTACGGAATTAGGTATGAGTGCTGGTTGCGGTTATTGTAGATTCCGTTTTTATTGGCAGGCACAAAAATATATTCTTGAAGATTTGGGTTACGATTTTAAATTTGTCAATTTTGATTATGAAAGTCCTTTGGATATTATTAAACAAGCTAAGAAAATGAGTGTTGGTTTAAACTATCTCCAAACAATTAGAGCTTTTCAATATTCCTGGGTATCAAATCGACTTACAGATTTAGTTGACAAGCTTTTAGGTAAATATCGAGCAGTCGAAATTGAAAAAGGAGCTTCCGAGCGAGTTGCAGAAGAAGCATTTCAAAAAATAGTTACTACTGATCGTATGTTCAAATTGAGGTATCTAGGTAAAACGATAACAAGAATGTTTGCTGAGAATGTTGAAATTGATAAAACTCTTGATCCATTGAAAATTATAGTCAATGGTGAGATATACGTTGTTTTGGAACCCTCTTTGAATCTAGATATTTTCAAACGATTGAATAATCTTGGAGTTATTACCAAAACACCTGTTTCATTGCGACAGTTTATTGACCTTCCTCACAAAGTCAATCCTTTTGCTAAAATGGACCACGAAAAAGGTATTTGTGCGGGAAAGACCTATGTCCCCCACACTGTTGGTGGTGAAACTCAACAAAATCTTGGCGATGCTGTTATTTACAAAAAACTAGGTTGGGATGGAATTATTCATCTCTATCCGTTCACTTGTATGCCAGAGATTATTACTAGGAGTATTTTTCCTCAAGTTAGCCGTGAACATGATATGCCCGTTTTATCTCTAGTATTGGATGAACATACCGGAGAGGCAGGATTTCAAACCAGATTAGAAGCTTTTACTGATTTATTGCTTAGGAGAAGAGAATTGAAAAATAAAAAAGGGAAATGAACTATTTTACTTAACTGTTATTGTTTTGTTTGCTTCTTATTTTTTACAAAAAATTACTATTTTTACTAGTGAGAAGATATAGCCAACATTATTTTGTTCTAAGAGAAATATTATGCGAGATCTGAGAAAAGGTGTTTTTTGTCGGTATTTTTTCGGTAAAATAAATTAATCTTAAGGCACAAAGTGTATTCATAGTATTTGATACTATTAGGCAATGCCTAGGGGGCAGGATATATGAAAGAAAAGATTAGTGTTTTTAGTTCTTTAGTAGTAATTATTATTTTGATTTCAAGTTTTAATGTTCAGATTCAATATAGAACAAGTAATTTTAATGAATCGAATCCTCAATTTTCTGAGGAAGCAAATGAGATATTGGAAGAAGATATTGGTTTTGAAATTGAGAGCATCGAATATATTGATGATCCCAATATTGCCTACCCACAATCCAATGGTGGCGGAGATTTCAAAACTGATAATGATTTCGATTATGACAGTTACACGATGTATCATGGCAATTATCGATCGCGTTCTGGTGAAGGTTCTGCATGGAGTGAATTTCCAGATGATGGTACGATTTTCAAGTTTACTTTTGGTGATAACAATCCTTTAGTAATTGGTACTATTGGTGATTATTTTAAAATGGAAGCTAAAGTAAGATTTGTTTCAGCAAATGAATTTCCTAAGCAATTCAATCCTTCTCTTGGTGGAGAGGTTTCGTGGAAATGGGATGTTAATGGTCATGAGATTGGAAATGAAGCTAATCTCTACTACAGCAAAGGAAACTTAGATATAACTAGTGGTAGTGGCCATTATTTGGATAATTACTATGCTGGTGGTGCGCTTGATATTAATGATAA
>DAOUWQ010000307.1 GCA_030667035.1 Candidatus Heimdallarchaeota archaeon
CATTAATACCCGAATATGGTCCCACCAATGCAGCTAAATGCTCTTGTTGGTTGAACAATCCTGAGGACATTGACCCCACAAAAGTGGCTCCAATTTCTTTAGGATCAATATTTGCTGATTGAACAGCTTTTGATATAGCTTCATCAGTTAATTCGCGGAGGCTGCTATCATACCATTCTCCAATTTTGGTGTTTCCTACACCTACAACTGCTGTCTCTTTCATTGCTTTCTCTTCCTCCTAGTGTATCTTAATCTTACCCCTATGTTTCGTGTAGAAAGCATAGTCCAAGTATTGTTTATGATCGAGATAATTTTGCACAGTAGGAACAAGACCTCTATGTTTCTCGATTTCATCAGTTATAGTGTAGATAAATGCGTCACTACCTGAACCTGATCCATAGGAAACCATTAGTATTCTTTCATCAGGTTTGGCAATATCAAGAACTGCAGCTAGTCCAATCATCGAAGATGCTGAATAAGTATTTCCAATATACTTCACTGCAAGACTTGGTTCAACCTTTTCCTTGGGGAAACCCAACATTTTAGCTGTAGCTAATGGGAACTTTGAATTTGGTTCGTGAAAAACAACATAATTAAAATCATCTGGTGATGTGTTGGTATTTTTCATTATGTTGTTAGCAGCATTAATTACATGTCTAAAATAAGCTGGTTCACCTGTAAACCTACCACCATGAGAGGGATATGTTGCTCCTTCTCTTCTCCAGAAATCTGGAGTATCAGTAGTATAGCTTTCTGTGTGGTCAATAGTCGCAATAACGTTTTCTTTACCAATAAGTAATGCACATGCACCTGCACTTGCAGTATATTCTAGTGCGTCGCTTGGTCTGCCCTGAGAACAATCTGCTCCCACTGCTAATCCAATCTTAATTTGGTTGCTTTCCACCATACCAAGACACATTTGAATTCCAGCTGTTCCAGCTTTACAAGCAAATTCAAGATCTGCTGCTGTGGTAATTGGAGTTATCCCAGTTGCTTCCGCTACAATAGTTGCAGTTGGTTTAACAGCATAAGGATGACTTTCAGAACCAACATACACAGCTTCAATATCGTCTGGGTTTGTGTTAGCCATTTTAATAGCATTACGTGAGGCTTCAACAGAAATTGTTATTGTGTCTTCATCCATATCAGGAATGCTCTTTTCGAGAACACCAAGACCTTTCTTTACTGCTTCTCCTGGCTGCCCCCAAACTCGAGCAATTTCTTCCACTTTTATTCTAAAGCGAGGAATATAGACACCATATCCTATTATTCCCGTCTTATCTTTTTTAGTCAATAGTTGTGACCTCATATTCATTTGCGACCCAAAAAACAGTTACAATTGTATAACTGTATTCTAGATCTTTTCAGCTCTACATAGAATAAATCTAAACGCCGATTTCTTTCTTCAAGGTTCTATATTAGTTTTCCCTTGTTGTTTGATAATGCTTTAGGGTTCTTTAATAGTTAAGCGAAAAAAGTTAGCTGAAAAAATGCGTAATACAAAGTGTTTTTTAATTCAATTGGAAGTAATCTCTTTAGAAATAAATTATGTATGAAAAACAAGTAAAAGTATGACTTCTTTCATTACATTGTAAGAAGATCATCCATCAATTAACATAAAGCTTGTTTTTCATTGAAAATTAAATTGAGGCTCTCTTATGAAAAAAAGTAAATTAATAGCAATTTGTTTTTTCGTTTTGTTTACTTTTCCAATTATCTTTAATGTTTATGCAACAAATATAGCTACCTTTGAGTTCACTCCTCAAAGAAGATCAACCTTTAATCCAAATGTAGAAGTAAATGCTGCATTAGATAGAAATGGAAATAAAATTGATGATCAATTAGAACAAATTGTTTCAAAAGGTTTTACCAGTACATATTATGATACCATAGTTACTTTTGATGAACCAGTAAATGATGCAATAATCAAAAGTATCAAAGCAGTTGGAGGCGAAGTCCTTTCAACTTGGACTTTAATAAATGGTGCAGCAGTTAGGATAAAATCGACAGATCTTACAGCACTATCAACTATAGCTGAAGTAAGTTTTGTTGCAAGAAATGCAATCACTCGTGCAAAGCTTAGTACTAGCGTACCACAAATCAATGTTCGCCCTTATGTTTGGGATACACTTGGTTACGAAGGCGATTCAGGTACTACAATAGCAATTCTAGATACTGGAGTAGATGATAGTCATTCCGATCTTTCAGGTAAAGTATCTTATTGGAAGGATTTCGTCGGAGCTGATGTTAGCGCTGGCGGTGATTTATATGTAAATGCTACTGATGAAAATGGTCATGGGACTCATTGTTCAAGTATAGCAGTAGGCAGTGGTGCAGCTGGTGGTACAGCTTCAACCGTAGAGGTAACTGGTACGCTTGGAATACCTGAGGCTCTGCCTGGTGGCAGTGGTTATGTTGTTTATATTGAAGTTGAGTCTACTGGCTCCGTTACCGTTGATTTCCAATGGGAAGAAGAACCCGGTCCATCCGGTCCAACTGATACTCTTTTTGTAATGATCGATGTAAATCTCAATGGTCTATTTGATGATGCTTATGTTGCAGTAGATTATAATACTCAACCTGGTTCAATAGTTACTAGTTCATTAAGTCCTGGTTTTTATCCAATGCTAATCGGTGCTCAATCAGATAGTGAGATTGATCGTTCTGCAATTATCTATACTATAACAAGACCTGCTTCATCAACATCTGATGGTAACAATAAATATCGTGGTGTTGCTCCTGGTTGTGATGTCGTTGGCTTGAAAGTGCTCGACGATGCTGGTTATGGTACTAGTGTCATTTTATTAGAAGCACTAAATTGGATAAGTGCAAATGGTCTTACATATGATATTGATGTAATTAGTATGTCTCTCGGATTAGACGCTGTTCTTTCATCAGTTGATACTGCAATAAACAACCTCGTTGGATTAGGATATGTGTGTGTTGTAGCAGCAGGAAACGGGTTTACAGATGGAATCACAATTAATTCACCTGGTACAGCAGAAAAAGCTATTACTGTGGGAGCAATCGATGATGTAGATAAGATAGCAATCTACTCGTCAAATGGCGCTTCAAGTAGTGGAAAACCTGACGTAATAGCTCCTGGTGGAGCCTATCAATACTTCAAATCAACAGATGAAGATACTCATCCTATTATTGCAGCTGATTCTAATGATGCAGATGTAATAGATATTGGAAATACAGCTACTCCTACTTATTGGGAAACAGATGTTAATTCAAATGATTATGCAGGGTATCAAGGAACAAGTATGGCAACACCTCACATTGCTGGTTTAGTTGCTCTATTAATAGATGCTATGGGTGCAGATTGGACTCATTCAGAAGCTAATGTCCTTGAAATTAAGAATTATCTCTGCGGCACTGCAACAGAAGTCACCTACGGTGAAGAATTGGGCGTTAATCATAATGAGCCAACTCTAGATAGAGGCGATGCTGATTTAGTAGAAGGTTTTGGTAAAGTGCATGGTGACGCTGCAATCGAAGCATTTCTGTCATCATATACTGCTGGTGATACTGTTACTGAATCTCTAAGTGATTCTCCTACTGGTGCTCAAAGTTGGGCACGAAAAGTTGATCTTGTTGGTGGGATTGAATTTACTGCTGGTATTGATATGGATGGAACAGCAGATTACGACCTTTATCTCTATGATC
>DAOUWQ010000246.1 GCA_030667035.1 Candidatus Heimdallarchaeota archaeon
ATACAGCCTATTTTGTTGATTATAATGGAATAACTGCACTAGACATTTCAGATCTATCTAATATTACAGAGCTTGATACTTTTCAGCAAGAAGGTTGGAAAAGAAATCTCGAAATTGTTAACAATTGCGCTTATTATTTTACGAATAGCAATGATATTGTTATTTTGAATATATCAAAACCAAACGACATTCAATTATTAAGTATATATCAAAATACAAAATCTATCGGATCCTTCAAAGTTAATCAAAATTTTATCTATGGAGAAAGTGAAAATACATTCTTTATTTTAAATACAACCAATAAATCGACACTAGAAGAAATGGATAGCATTACCTATTATGCGGAAGAGAATATTTATTCTTTCATATTAGAAGATAAATTTGCATATTTATTTTATATTAACTTTAACAAAATTGTTGTTTTGAATTGTACCACACCCAGTGATATTACTTTCTATAAAGAAATTCTATTGCAGGGGAGCACGCGAAAATTCATTATAAAAAATGGCGGAGCTTATTTTTTGAAAGCTGATGATTTTTATCAGGAATTTAAAATAGAAATCTATAATTTCTCAAATCTAAATTCCATATTTTCAATAGCTAATTTTACTTCGGATTCAATAGATTGGAATGAAGTAAATGAAATGTTGTTGTTTGAGAACAAGCTTTATTTCACTAGTCACAACGGTTTTGACATTATTGACTGCAAAAATATGACAAATATTAGCATATCAAGTAGTTTTAGTTCGGGTGGATTCTCAAGAGATGTTTTGGTAAAGGATAACATAGTTTTAGTAGCTGATGGTAGATCTGGTTTGGAAGTGATAGATATTGAAAATATCTCTAAACCTAGGAAATTACAACAAAGTAATCATACCAATTGTGTTCAGATAGTTATGTATCAAAATTTTGGTTTTATTCTATATGAAAGTGGATATGCAATTGGAGTTATACAAATAACAGAAAATAATGAAATCCAAAATTTGGGGTATTTTGAATTGTTTATCCCAATTTATTCGATGGATTTAGCATTTCCATACCTTTATACAACATCATATTGGGGGTTAGGTGTTTTATATATTGGAGCTTTAGAAAATCCCGTTGAGGTTGGTGAATATTTTGAATATGCAACATATACTGATATCAAAGTTATAGATAACAGAGCATATGTGATTGTAGAAAAAGAGGAAACAGTTCTTTTGAAAATATTCAATGTAGGTACTCCAAATAATCCTTCTTTAGTTACTAGCCATGAAATAAATACCATCGGATGTTTAGAGGTCTTTGATGATTTTGCGTTTATCGGGACGAGTGGAGGAGTGGAGATTCTAGATGTCTCAGAACCAACCAATATTAAAATAGTAAGTTCATTTGTTGGAGAGGAATCGCAAACGCCATTGTCACTCCATTGTACAGGTGATTATCTTTGTATTTATTCGAGCTATGGAATAACTATTCTTGATATTAGTAATAGAAAAGAACCTACTGAAGTAGCAAGATTTTTCGATGGTGGAAGTACATATACCAACATATACCTGGAAAGAATAACTTTTGGCATTGCAACTAAAGATAATTACATTTTCATAGCCGATGGTTATGACAATTTAGAAATTCTAGAAACATCTTTTTCGCTAACAGATTCATCTGGATCAAAAATATTAATTTATATTCTAGTTCCAATAGGAGCTGTAGGGATAATAACAATCGGAATAGTATTTGTTATAAAAATAAGAAAAACAAGAAAAATGGAGATTTGAGATTAAACCCAATCACCAGTTTCGATTTTAGTAGGCAAATATTCTTCAGTAAAGAATTTTATACCTCTACTTGCTAGAGCTTGAATTTCGGCTTTCTGTTTAGTTTCAATCATAAGTTTAAGCTCTTTAATCCATTGAGGACGAATTTTGACGAATTTTTCTTCCATCATAATTTTGGCTCGAGAAATGTCCATCTTACTCATAGGTAAGCGAGTGTTCATTGGGAGATTATATTTATCCAAATCTGAAGGACGAACACCTAACCATTTGATATCTGGAGTGGCAAGCTCATAAGATTCGTAAGAAAGAGCCTTACTACCTAAACCGTAGACACGAAGTATATCCAGACCATAAGGATCACTGTCCATCACAGCCATTACTGGTAATTGTAAATCATGGCTCATTTTGCGGAGGAATATTCTTGTTGCAACGTTTGGTTGCCCGCTGCCAGTTAAAATAACGCATGGATATTTTTCATAGAATTTATCTTCTGCTAATCTCAAGAACGCCGCTTGTTTTTCTACCACCATAATGAATTCTGCATCTGATTCTAAATCAGTAATATGGTCTTGCATTGGGTTGACATTTTTTCCTGCTGACCCTTGTTTTGTACAATCTATTAGATCCCCGTTATCTAGATATGATACTCTTCCTACAACCAATCCTCTATCATTTGCAGTTACGTGAATGTTTTTTCTATAAGTTCCTAGCGTTACTGCACTGTCTTCTATAAGAGGGTCACTTCCTCTATTTTGATCCTCGAAGAGTGCTACATCCGTGTAAAACACTTCTCTCTTACTACCATGAACATTCATTTCTAATAATTCGTGAATAATTTGGAGGACTCTTAATTGCGCTGTGAATTTTTTGACGGTACCAATATCATCACATTTTCTTTCCATAAAATTTTGCCCTAATAGGAGCAAATCTGATACTTCATCATAAATTACATTGCTTGCACTTCTCGAAGGAACTTTCAGTATTGGTTGTCCTGTGTTTATTGTTTCAACGAATACTTTCCGGAATATTTCTTCTATTCGTCTCATTCCTTCTTCTCTATCTATATCTGCGATCTCATAAATACCATCAGGTAAGTCTTCAATCTTCGTTCGCGTGGTTTTTTTTAACTCATCGCGTACTTTTATAATATGCTTAATTTTATCTTTTGAGACTTCCCGTGGATGTTTTTTTGTTTTTCCTTTACTGGACATTTTTTGTCCTCCATTATTTTATTTCTAATAATCTTGATTTGATTAGACAGAATATTGCCTTTATCCTTCTAATTCAGCGGAAGTTTTTAGTGCTCTAATTATTTGTTTTCTAATGTTTTTTACCGTTTTTACACCAAAGCCTTTTACAGCAGATGTTTTTGCTATCTTTGCACTTTGGAATTGTTTTACAGTATAGATTCCTGCTTTGTTCAGTTCTTTCAATACTATTGGAGAGACATGAGGTAATACTGCTACAGAAAGCATTTTTCGCATTTCAATGATATCTTCCTCTTTTACTCCTTTTATTGAACCTAATCGAGAGATACTTTTCTTGAATATGTCTCCTACAGATTTTACTCCTACCTTTGCTAGTCGTTCTTCAGTGGTTTTACCCATGCCTGGGATCTTACTAATTCTTAGAGTAGGTTCTAGCAATCCTTTTGGTGCTCCTTTAATGGCTTTAGGCGCTTCCTCTTCTGTTTTTGGTTTCTTTGTGCCTAGATATTCAGCTATAGAGGTATCCTTTTTCTTAGGAGCTTTTGTTGATTTCTTTGTTTTAGTGGATTTTTTAGCTGGAGTGGCTTTTGGTTTAGTAGGTGGTACTGGTGCTGTTTTCGTTGGTTTCTTGGCAGGCTTTTTCTTTTTCCTTGTAGGTACGGTTTTTGAACCCGGCGTCATCAGCAATTTTTCTTCAATGTCTAATTTTAATTTTGTAATTGTTAGTGAACGTAATCCTCTTGCATTTGTTAAACTTTCATCATCTGTTTCGAAAAATTGTTGAACAGTAAATATACCCATTAAATTCAGATCACTTTTACCTTCAAAATTAATTCTTGGTAATACTATAACATCTGTATTCCCACGATTATCAGCTATTGTTTTTGCGCCAAGTCCTTTAATTTTTAATAATCGACTGTTAGCAACCATATAGAATTTACCAACGGTTTCAATGCCTTTATCGGTTAATCTCGCAGCCATCGTCTTTCCAACACCACCCAATTCATCAACTTCAGCATCTGCTTCTAGGAAGCCTGGTGGTGGAGTGGGCATTTTAACCTTAGTAGGTTGAGTGATAATATCTTCATCACCCATTGATTCATCAATTTCTATTTCGGAACTTTCTTCTCTTAGAGAATCAATATTTAGATCAAGTAATGTTTTGATCAATTCAAATAAGACGGTAACCCGTTCTTCTGATAAAC
>DAOUWQ010000259.1 GCA_030667035.1 Candidatus Heimdallarchaeota archaeon
GAGTAGATATGCCAAGTGTGTTAGGAGTTGTAAGTCATACAATTACCAGTGATGTTATGTGGTGGCAATTGTTTTTCGTAAATACAGGAGCATTCTTTTCACCAACATTTATTTTCCCACCCTATCTTTTGAACCCAAGATATTATTTTGCACAACCAGTAAGTGAATATCTTGCAGAGAAAAAAGCATTAGAAGAAGAAAGGGAAGCTTCAAAAGAAACTGCTGAAACCGAAAAACAAATCGAAGGCGAAAAAATTGAAGAAAGCAAGCAAGAAAAGATTTTGCCGGGTGAAAGGAAACCATTCTTTGAGGAAAGACAAAAACAACGAGAAATTGATGAAGAAGTTACAGCGTTAGAAAAAGAAGTTTCGAGAATGAACATTGATAAAGATACACAGCATGCAGAGCATATTGGTTCAAGTGATATCTCGTTTTCCACAAGGCAAATCATTGCAAGATTTGATGCCTTTTTACGAACATTTTCTCTGAGTGCTATTTTAATTTTAATCGTTCTTACTCCTTTAATGTTTGCTGGAAATATTTCTATGAATGTGTCTCCTGCTTACCATAAACTGGATTATGCACAGAAGCCAGGAATGGTCATTGCAGTTGATGGGAGTGTTTTTTCATCATACGACTTTGAAGGGAATTTCTCATACTATTGGAACACAGAACTGACAAATGAAATTGACCTTGCAAAGGAATTACATGCAACGCATCTGAGATATAACATTAAATCAAGAGTGCTAAACAATACGCTGTCAAAGCAAATACTTGATTCTGGTATTACAATGATCAAAAGCCAAGGTCTAAAAGTCATTTTGACAGTAAGCGGTGATTTGTTTTTCCAAAAGAAAGATTTGATTGATAATATCTATCGTGATGCTATTACCCTTGCACAAGACTATCAACCTGACTATATGGTCGTCTATAACGAAGTTAATGGTGAATTATTGAATAATATAAATGAAATTGCTACGATAGATGACTGGTTGCCTGCAATTGCGAACGTGACAAATAAAATTAAATCTCTAAGCCCAACTACAAAAGTAGTTTCTTCTATGCTAGCAACAAAAAATGGTTTGAGCGATTTTCAAACATTGCTAGCTTATAATACAAGTTTAGATGCTATCAGCGTTAGCTATTATCCGATCTTCTTTGGATGGCGATTTAATTTGTTAAAGGAATACAGTTCACTCTTCCATCAAGAAAGTACAGGAAAACAATTCTGGATTGGTGAAACAGGAATGGAAACATTGAACTATGGAGAAGATGCCCAGTCACGTTACTTGGCTAAGATTCTAGATTTGGCTGCAAAAACAACAGAGCTAAATGCTGATGGTGTGTGTATTAAAAGCCTAATAGATAATCATGGATATACCGCAGAACGAGGAGTAATAAGTCATATGGGTCTTGTATACTTCAATGGAAAGACGAAAAAATCGTTTGATGCAGTAAAATATGCTGCAGAAGTGATATTTTCGATTACATAAACGTCATTTTCAATAAATGTAACCGAAAGTTTTTTTTAAATAAGAAAAACTCAATTTTTTTTGAAAATTGCCTAATCAAAGAGACAAAGCAATTAAAAAGAGAACATAATTAATGTTATAGTATAAAAAAAAGAAGGCAAAAATAGCACTTCAATGAACATCCCAAAACTGAGGGTACGGTTATGAGTTTCCGTGAACGAAGATTTAAAACATCAACAGAAAAAGACATAAAAATTAGATTGTTAAATTGGACTGATCTAAATGGAATTACCAAATTCCATGGCGAATTGTACGATTGTAATTATTTTGATTCCCCACCCAACACTACTTTAGAAGTTAGATATGTTTTACGTAATTTGGAAGCGAGGGAACTTGCAGGTGGATTAAGCTTAATTGCTGAACACCAAAAAGAGGTTATTGCTGAAGCGACACTTGAGACAAGTGTCTTTGGTATTCCGGTTCAGAAACATGTCGGTAAAATTGGTGTAGTTGTTTTACCAGAATGGAGACGCTTAGGAATTGGTACCGAATTAATTACCGCATTAGAACACTTTGCAATTAGAAACGGTATCCTGACACTTTGGACTCACTTCGAGCGTGATTGTGAAGCTGAAGAAAATTTCTACAGTGAGAAACACAAGTATGTTAAAACTGGTTTACTCAAAAAAGCACTTATGCGTCAAAATAAGCCTAAGGATCATTTAATTGTTCAGAAGGAACTCCCTAGAGGCGGAATTTAAAATTAAATTTTCTCTTCTTTCTGCCCCTAATTAATGGGCTTCCTTTTTTTATTTCTTATTTTTTCTTGATTTATTTTTGAGCAATCCATTCAAAGTTAGATACGATAATAAGAGTTAATAATGAAATGTTGGTCTCGAGACAATTAGCATATAAAAAGTGGTGTAATTAAAAAATGAGTTCCTCAGATAAACCAAAACAAAAAATTGCTATTGTTACGTTAATACAAGAAGGTGCTGTTAAAGTAGGCGGAGAACATGCTATGCTCTTTCCTTATGTTGAGCAAGTAATCAAAGCTGCAGAAACAGTACAAGAGGATCTGGAAATTATTCCTTACATTATCTCTCCTCGTCCGAAAAAGTTAGAAAAATTGGCTCGCGTTGAAGCACTTAAAGAACAAATGGAGAAAACGAATGGAGGTCAATTGATTCTTGTTTCAAATGGAGCTGCTGGTCCCTATGCGAATCCATGGAACTGGGAACGATATGGACACGAAACCAATAAAGTAATGATAAAATTAGCAAAGGAGCGAGAGCTTGATGGTTTAATAATCATGGCTCACGGATACTCTAGCATTCCTGCTATCCTTGATATGGTAGCTTCTAAAGATAGTGGAGCATATGGACAAATTCCAATATCAACTTATTATGTAACACATTCATCATTTGACGAGCACAAAGATAACCGGCCTCAAAGAAGGATTCTTGAGAGAGAAATTCAGAACCATGCAAAAATGATTGCTATTAGTCCATATATGGCTAATCACTTGGCAGAAATAAACTTGATAGATACCAGTGAAAATACTATTCCATTATACAATGCTTTGCCAGAAAATGGTTGGTTTTCAAATAAGATACCACATAAAGTTGTTATTGAACTTCTCAAAGAGAGAAATTCAAAAATTAATCAAGGTCCATTCTTTGGCGTTGAACTGCCTCTTGATACTATCTTAAATGGTGAAAAAGAATTAGTAGTTTATTTTGGAAGAGCACAAAAGTATGTCAAGGGAACGGATGCGGTTATTGCCGTAGCAAGAAATGATCCTAAACGTCATTATATGTTAATTTGCAGTGGTTCTAATGATGAGCTAAAATGGCATAAAAAACTCATTGACGGATTAGATAATATCACGCTTGCTTGGGAACATAATTCCAAACTTGTTTTAGGAATTATTCAATTAACTGAATGGAATGCTAATGCAAGAATTTACGCTATTTTTCTATCACGAAGAGAACCTATGGGCTTAGTTAGCAGAGAATTAATGCTAATGCAAACCGAGGGGTCTGTTCTTCCAATAGTATCTGATCATTGTGGGTTTGAAGATGAAATGCAAAAGAAATACGGTTTTATTGTAACAAACCCAAGTCTGGATGAAGAAGATTCTGAGATAAGGAAAACCAATTCTCAATTATCAAAACAGGAAGAAATATTCATTCACGATAGCTGCATAAAAGAAACATTAGCAGCTTTGGATGCTCTTAGTGCCCTGTCATCTGAGACATTAAAAGAACGAGTGAAAGATTATGGAAGTGCGGTAAAAAGCTTCTATACACAAAATAGATACTGGGCTTTTTATTTGCAAACGATAACAAACATTCTTCCTGAATATTCGAATTATATCGATAAGCAGCTAAAAGAAAATGACTTAGAAATAATTGCTAACGTTTAAAACTGCTTTTTACTGAAGTTTTGCTGAAAAGCATAACTTTATTTTCCTCTTTTAGTTTATCAGCTTATACTCTTGATATGAGTTTGTATTATATTACTATCATTCAGCTTATAATTTCTCCATTGGAGTCATA
>DAOUWQ010000209.1 GCA_030667035.1 Candidatus Heimdallarchaeota archaeon
CTAGAAAGAAAAGAGCTAAGGGGATAGGTTTGTTAGGAGAAATCGCTTTGGATGATAAAGAGACTGTTAACAAAATTCTACCATTACTCAAACCTTTGATGCTTTATGATTTGAATTATCAAGTTCGTCTTGATGTAGTGGAAGTATTTAGAAAATATGTAAAGAAATACAGAAAATCACCAACTGTTATAACTACACTTGGAGAAGTTTTGAGGAAGGATATGAATCCGCTTGTTCGAAAAGAAGCAAGTGAAGCTATCGCAGATGCAGATACGAAATTAGCTTTAAATGAAATACTGAAATGTATGGATCGTAAAAATTACCCTATTTTTAAAATATCTTGGTATGCTCGAGTTAATGCCGCTCAAGCTCTGTATACATTGGGATCTGATGACTATTCAAAGATGAAGGATGCTGTCCCCTTTCTATTCAATATCTTGGAAAATGACCCCAGTCCTGAAATGCGTATTTCTGTACTGCTACCACTCAGAATGGGTGGTGGATGGAATGTAATAGAAGATGTACTAAGTTGTATTGCTAAAGATAGATGGTATGGAGTACGAGATACAGCTCTCCATATTACTAGCACTCTCCTTAACTACAAAACAAAAAAGAGTAACATTAAAGCGATTATGCCGATCATAAAGAAAATATCTCGAGAGGATAAATTTGAACATGTACAAGATTCTGCAAGGCGTTTATTGGAAGAGTTGGAAGAGATACTAAAAGAGGATGAGGAATGAGGAAAATACAGCATATTATCTAGGCGGTTTGTGCTGGATTTTAAAGGGAAGAGTTTTTTTCTTTCTTGGGAGGGTGTTCGAATTGATGAAAGAAAATTTTACCAGCACACTACAGGCTAGGAACCATGCTGATTTGGCCGACAAATGACAGGTTCAAGTAATAGTATGTACAACTTTTGCTTTAAAAATAAGCATAATTCTCATAAAAAGAAAGGCTTGGTACTTGTTATTCTAAATCCAAACCTGCAAATACCTCTTCAAAATCTTCAGTTATCTTTTCATCAAGTTTCCAATATTCTTCATAAATTTCTTGCTTACTCAGCGCTTTTTCATCCATTATTTTTATCGATGGGGCATCTAATCTTTCTATCCATTTACTACAAAATGCTTGAAACATTACTAGTTTATTTTGAATCGTTTTATTATCATTTTTCAAGATAGCACTAGAGAGATCACCAGTCAATTTTACAAAGACAGTATTAAAAGCGGGATTATGGATATTCTTTGTTTTAATGGTTAGATCTTCAAGATTATCATTTCTTACTAACTCTAACCAACTCATTAATTGTGCAATTAATTTTATTATGAGGCTCTCGAGCGTTCTTTGATTGTTATTTTCAACTGTTTTTGCAAGTTTCCCAATAACTGTTGTAAGATAAGCAATCCAGATATCATTTGACGGACGGATTTGTTGTTTAACAAGTTCTTTTACTAAAACATCTTGCCCACTTTTTGCCTTTTCCAATTCTAAATAAATCTTTGAATTCTTTCCTGAAAGAAAGAATGTTTGGTCCCCTTTATCAGTCATCTTTCAACCCTTTGAAGAATAGTAAATTGTGGAGAAAAAGTTTAGCAACAAACGTTTTCCACAATAAATCTCTAAAAATAGAGAATAAAAATACCACAATAATCATCCATTATACTTAGATGAATTTTCAACATCAAAATAATCTACAGTTTCAAACATTTGCGCTAATTTTTTGACACTGAATTCAAAAAACGTTTCATCTTTGTGACGTTTGAAACCCATCCGCTGATTAATGGACATAATTGGTACATTTTTATCGTTATTTCCTGTCTGAATAAATTTAGTTGTTGGGTAATTATCTTTGATGTAAAAAAGCATCTCAGCTTTAAGCCATTTACCCAAACCTCGTCCTCTAAAAGGTTGCAGTACTCCAGTTAATTCTTGCTCGATTTCTATTTTGTATTCTAGATTGTGGAAAATCTCTGTTAATCCACTTATAGTTCCATCTCTCTCTCGAGAGATTAAAGTAACCCATTCCAGTTTATTTTCAGAGTACAATTTCTCATCTATTCTTCTTTTTTCAGGAGTGATAATAACTTCTCCAGCGATATCTTCTGCAGGTGCATCATTGAACACAATTGTATAAAGTTTACAATATTCCTCGATAATCTCATCTGGAACATTCTTGAAAAATTCCAATGATATATCAAATGCTTTTTCTTTCCCTTCAAGTCTCCATTGATTCATTAAATCCCAATTTATATCCTCGAAATATAATCTGTTAGTTCCTCTCTTTGCAACTATTTCTCCTTGAAAATTGGAACAAAAGCCAACAGCCAAATCGTTTCTTACTTCTGCTCTAAGAATAGTTTTTTCTATTTGCTTTGCTTCCTTTATGAAAACCTTCAGCATTCCGGTTGCTATACCCTTTCTTCGAAATTCCTTAAGAACATTGATGCGAAAATAGAGTTTTTCTTTGATATTTTCATAATCCGGTGCTTGTTCATTTTGATGCCAAATATGACCATTGCCTATTATTTTTCGAGGTTCAGTTTCCGATAAGATTAACCAACGATAAATATTGTAATGAGGATGAGGTTTTTTCATGAAATTTTTCTCTTGGGTTCTGGATCGAAATGGTTCTCCTTTATTAAATTCACCAAATATTTTCTCATCATAATCAAAGTATGAATCCCAGAAGTCTTCTGAAACTTTATTTGGATAGAACTTTTCGATGGAATAATTCATTCTTTTCACAAATTTAAGTGGAAGAAATTATTTTATAATAGGTTATATTGCTTTGAAAATTGAGAACTCACTGGTCACGAGTTATCATTCTTTTCAAATCATATGACCAGAAATAAGCTGATTAACAATTATTTGAGGGTATAAAATTGAAGAAAATATTAGAAATGCAAAATACAATTTCTAAAAGACTCAATGAATTATTATCTCCTAGGATGAGAAATACTTCATCCTAGAATATTATTTTCTTCTCATTAAGATTCAAGCAATGAAATTATTAGTAGTGTTAAATATGAATTAATAATTTGATTGCTAGATTTGTACCAATTATTAAACTTACATTGCCTATTCGAAAGGTTATACCACTTGACTTAATTACAACTTTTATTTTCATATTATTTCCTCCGAAATTAAGTTAATCTAATGAAGGAGAAGGAACTGAACCATCAAATGGAAGTTTCTTATCCGTTTCTTTTGTTAAAATATCAAATTCATCTATTCTGCTAGAAGGAATTTGATCAATATCTGATGGTACTATTTTTTCCGCCAGTTCGTCTTCTACAACTTCTGTTTCAATATAATCAGAACATCTTAGGCTTTTCTTTGAAAGAAAAACAATGATACTCCCAATAGTTAATAATGTTAACAAAATTGCTCCAGACAGAACAATGTACATTGGATTAACATAATTTGAAACTGCAGTAACAATTCCATTTCCAAGCAAATTTGCCATACTAATAAATAAAAGAACACTTGACATCACACGACCTAATTTAGCATGTGAAATTTTCTCTTGACGAAGTGTATTCGAAGGAATATTAGCTATTCCGCTAACAATACCAAGGGGTATAACATTAACAAATATCATAATCCACGGATTTCTGTTAAAAGCAAAAAGAAATAATCCAATTGTTTGCATACTGAGGAATATAAAAACTAAAATTAACTTTCGTTTCATTTTCCCGATTTTCATTACAACAAGTGAAGCTATAACAGCAATTACTGCCATAGATGCTGATATTGCACCCATCCATGTAGCACTTAATGCCATTTCCCCTTGAAGCACTACGCTATATATTCCATAAAATGATGTGGATGCAAAATTGAAGAGTACATAGATACAGGTAAGAAACAATATTTTAGGTTCAGATTTAATAGCATCCATACCAACTCGAATATCACTAAACACTTTTTTCGTTTGATTATTGAATCCCTTTATCTCTTCAATTTCAACTTTGGGTGTATCAATGCCTTTCATTACAAGAATTAAACTAAAGATAACTGCTAAACTCATTATACAGGCACCAATAATGAAACTATAGAGATAGCTGACTGTAATGAGAACACCCGCTAATAGAGGGGCTATTATTGAAGCACTTTGGAAAATAGTAGAACCAAAAGAGTTTGCAATTAGATAATCTTTCTTATTAATAATAAATTTTGAATAGGTTCCAACAGTGACAAAATAAAGAGCTCCAGCAGCGTTGCTTATAAATAATGCAACATACAAAGGCCAAATGAAATGCGTATAATCTGAAACAAAGACTTTGATATTACCTCCATAAGGCAGTGGTCTATACATAATATATTCTTGAATTAGAAAGTCTTTAAGGACAAAACAAAGCAAAAATAGAGTAAATACAATAAACTTCAGTACAATTGTAATGAGAATCATTTTCTTTTGATCAATACGATCAATAATTACTCCAGCAAACAATATTATAAGAATAGTTGGTAATGCTCCCACAATTCCCATCATAGCCATTAATGCAGCATTTTTAGTAACATCATAGATTAGATATGATAATGTCATTCCTACCAATAAG
>DAOUWQ010000375.1 GCA_030667035.1 Candidatus Heimdallarchaeota archaeon
ACAACCAGTTTTAATTGGGTCAGTTATTTTCTCTTCAATGACGATATAGTAATCTAATACTTCACCCCAGAAGTATTTTCCTTCTTGTTCTAAGATAATTGCATAACGAATATTCGAGCTATGATTTGCTTCTTTCAATTGGAATCGAACTGTAGAACCAGGTCCAATTAAATCTCTTGATTTTAAATCTAGAAAAACACCATCCCAATCCGTTAATCTATTTGAACGATAGAATTTATAGCTGAAATCTGTTTGTAAATAAGATTTCAATTTGCTTTTTTTGTTCAATATACTGGGAACCAGAAAGATATTCTTTGTATAAAAGGAAATTCTATCCCCTTCCTTTAAGGGACATTTACTTTTTATTCTTCGAAATCTACTGATTACATCACCATATAATTTATCTCCAACTCTTTTCACAACTTTGAAGAAAATTGTCTCACGCCAAGGTCTATCTTTCGTTCCAGTTTCGAAAAATAAGTCCTCAAGATCATCAAATTTATCATAATCAAATCTATCTTCAAACAACTCTTCATCAAAATTATGTTCATCAATCAGATATCTTTTCTTATAGGCTGGATCGTGACTAGCAGCTTCTTCTAGGTTAGCAATATGTCTTTTTTTATCTCTATAATTCTTATTAATTTCTCCAAGTTCCTTGCCAAAGGAAAACATTTTATCTTTAAATTGCTGTATATTTTTTTCCTCATCTTTTGTGTGATCTTTTAATTCACTAATTTCTTTCTCAATTTTCTCTTTTTCTTGTTCTAGGTTTTTTTTTTGTACTGCAAATTCCACAATAATTTTTCTAATTTCTTTCTTTAGATCCTCTTTCCTCTGATTTTCACTTTTGTGATATTCAGAATACTCATGGTGTAATTTGTTGTAATTCTTGAATTTGTCAATGATATTTATTCTCTCGTTTGATGGAATCTCTCGTTCAGTTATTTTTAGGCCTACTACCATGCCTTTCTCTATTGAATCTCTAAGTTTTGGGTGAAAGACATTTCCATCTAGATCAAATAGCCAATCCTTTGACTGTTCTTCAATAACAAAATTGCGCATAAGAAATAAATTCAAAATTAATATTTAAAACTTGTTTAGTGATATTTTTTCAAGTACTAAATTAAAATTAACCACTTACTAGAATAACAACTATCACTATTTATGAAGTTTTGATGCTCGAATATCATTATATTTATCGATCTCATGTGACTCAAGTGAATATGTTCTATTAATGGTTCGAATAACATAATGCTTCTGCCCTTTTAGGTCAATAATTGAAACCAATTCGTGATTGATTTTAACCTTAATGATACAAATTTCATAAGCAAAATATTTCGCGAATTTCACATCGATTAAATGATGATAGATTGCACCAAGGTGTTTGTTGATTGTTTGAGCAAGCTCTTGTTTAAAAGCATCTTTCTTATTGTCTCCTTTTAGAATTTTGTAATCACGTTCTAACCCAATTATCGTACCATCATCATTTACACCAATGAAAAGATATCCACCTTTAGAATTCATAAATGATGCAATAGCTCGAGCAATCCGGAATTTAGATTCTTGAGCGATGTTTTTATTTTTTGAGCCTCCTGTCAAAGTAGATTTGAATTCAATTTGATCAGTTTCGTGTGTTGTTGTAATTTTTTTAATGAATTCTCTGAATTTCTGTTGAGCTTGTATTTGTCTATTCTTCTCATCTTTTTTACTATAATAAATGGAATTAAAATCAATAATTTGTTTAGGTGATAAGTTATTGGACTCAATTAAATCATTAATGATTTTCAACGCACTGCTTTCTAATCCCTCCAATTCTACCAAACCACTTGCAAAAGAATATCTATCAATGGGAATTTTAGCAGCAGTCATTTCTTTGCGAAAAAGATTAATTAGTTTCATCTCATCAAATTCGGTTGTAATTAATGCTTTAATAATCTGATAACGAACTTCTCCTTTTTCTCTAAAAAGAGCACTGAGTAGAATTTTATTAGTTTTTTCTCCGAAATTTTCTAATGCTTTCGGGACTGCTTCTCGCACTTTGTCATTAGGGTCTTTTAACAAAAGCTCTTCCAAAATTGGAATAACTCTTTTAGGTTGAGCTTTAATATAACCAACAGCTTGTATTATAGCACACCTAATTTGTTCCTCTTGTTCACTTTCCAATCGTTCTAATAGAGGATCTATAGCTCTCTCAACTCTTTTTGCTTGGAGATATCTAATTGCTATTCTTACTTTGCTAAGATTTTTCTCATATTTAATTTGTTTAATACTATCATCAATCTTTTCTTCAAGTGACTGCTTCTTTTCCACCAAATCCTCAACATTCTTGAATCCAGCTTTATTCTTAGCTCTCCTGAATAATTTTACATATCTTTCCTTTTCTTTTGAGTTGCCCATGATGAACCAAATAAATTACTGTTATTGGTAACAAAAATCTTTCCAATAAAATCTGAGTTTATATCAGTTAATCTAGAAGAGTAGATTCAGTAAGCAATCTTAGAGATAAATTCAGAATGGTTTTATTTTGTAAAGAAGCAATTTAATGAGTGATTCTTAATAATTAAAAGTTGATGAATATGATTACAAGAAACATTGAAACCGAACCCGATTATGAAACACCTCATGGAGTAAAAGCAAAAAAGCTCTATAGTCATCCTAATGCTATAATTATCCAGCTGTTCCTAAAGCCAGGAGAATCATTACGAAGACACTTGACACCGGTTGATGTGGCATTCTATGTTTTAGAAGGGAAAGGAGTAGTATTGGTAGGCGATGAGAAGAAGGAAGTAGAACAAGGTACTTTGATTGAAAGTCCAGCAAATATTGTTCACTGTTGGTATAATGAAAGTGATGCTCTGTTAAGAGTTTTAGTAATTAAAGCTCCGAAACCAACTACTCCCTCAAAATTCTTAGAAGAACGAAAGCAATGAAGTAGAACCTCAACTATGTTGATTGACTTTAATCACTAGTTGAAGTCCCCTTATTTTTATTCCTTAATAGCTAGTTTTTCATGTGCTTCCTTTAATTTCTCAATAATAGGTATTCCTTGTGGGCATTTCTCTTCTCATTCGCCACATTCAGTGCATGCTGTTGCATTCTTTCCAGGGAACATCGGCGATTTACCTATCATATTGTAATATCTCTTGGCCATGTCCCA
>DAOUWQ010000222.1 GCA_030667035.1 Candidatus Heimdallarchaeota archaeon
GATTCTTTTAGTTGCTCTAATAGTCTATTTAGCTTTATCAAATCCAGGTCCTGTTCGTTCTTTCAGAGCACCTGCTTCTTCTCCAGAGGAACGTCTAAGATCTGAAGAACGCTATAAGGAAAGAGTACAAGAAGCACTAAATGTCGCTTTAGGCAAAAAGAAAGAAATAACAACAAATGAAATTGTTTCAGCTATCGAATCTGCATCTTTCACTAAAGATGATTTTTGTATGGTTTGTAAACTGTCCTTTAATAATAAAGATAAAATTCTTCAATGTCCAGTATGTGAATCACTCTATCACGAAGAACATTTGCTTGATTGGATTCGAATTCACAAGAATTGTCCTGTGTGTACTCAAAAATTGTACGAAACAAAATCATAAATTTATGTTGCTTGTAGCAATATCTTTGTTAACTGTTCATCCGATAATTCAACTGGGTTATATCTCATACTCGATGACTTCTTAGCTTTTGTAATAATCGACTCGAAATCACTTTGACTAATGCCGAATTCAGCTAGTTTTGGTATCTCAAGTATTTTAGTAATATTTCTTGTATAGCCAATGATATTTGTTACAGCTTCACGCATTGTTTCAAAAGGATGTTCGCTAACAATTTCACCAAGTCTAACATATTTTGAGAGTTTATGAGAAAAGGGAACTTGAGATAGTAATTTCAGAATATTTTGTTCAATTGTTGGTGCGAGTAGTGCGCCACAAACAATTCCATGTGTAGCATCAAACATTCCACCTATTGGCCCTGCTAATCCATGTACCGCACCAAGACCTGCATTTGCCAAACAAATACCACTAAGTAAGGAAGCGAATGCCATATCCTCTCGAGCATCAAGGTCATTCCCTTCATCAAAGGCTCGAATTAGAGATTCGGTCGCTTTTTGAATGCCTAATATTGCTAATGAATCTGTAATTGGTTGCGATTTATTTGATGTAAATGCTTCAATAAGTTGAGTTAGTGCATCTAATCCACAACTGGCAGTAATTTCCTTTGGTAGGGATACCATTAATTCCGGATCAATAATGGCTACTTTTGGAATCAATAATGGACTTCTAATGCTTGCTTTCAGTTTATCCTCTCGAGATAGTATAACAGCATTCTTAGTAACTTCTGTTCCTGTGCCGGCAGTAGTAGGAATTGCAATTAGAGGAAGTGGTTGCTCAATGATTGTTGCTCCTTTTCCTATTACTTCCATGTAATCTTTAGCAAAACCTGTATTTGGCACTAAACCAGCTATTGCTTTTCCTAAATCGAGTGCGCTTCCTCCACCAATAGCTATAACAACTTCCACTTTCTCCGTTCTAGCTCTTTCAACACCTTGATCAACACTTTTTGTTGTTGGCTCACCCTTAGAGAGAAAAACAGTCTTGGAAAAATCTTTTGCTGTGAGTTCAGTTTCGAAGATGGATTTTATTTCATTATTTTTCCAAACGCTATCGCTCGCAACAATTAATGCTTTTTGACCGTATTCTTTTGTGATAGAACTTATTTTACTGATTTGTTTTCTGCCAAAGAAGATTTGCGGTAGCGAAAGAAACTCGAATTCGATCATAAAATCATCTCATTACTATTACTTGGAAAAGAACGCTTCCTCATTAATTGGAAAGATATTTTTATGTTTTACACCAATTCTATCTTTAGCCATCATTGGTGCTACTTCTTCTCTCCACCTTTTGTAGTGCTCTGTTTCTTTATGAGCAGCAAACCCACTTTCGTCTTTATATACCTCATAGAGGAAGAATCTATTTGGATCATCAATACATTGTAAAACGTCAAATCTTAGATTCAGTGGTTCTTTCCTTGTATTAGTAGCATTATCTATCGAAGCTTCAACAAAATCCTCTTTATTTTCTGGTTTAACAAACACCGTAACAGCAACAACAAACATTCACAATTCACCTAAAGATATGTCTTTATATTTTCTTTTGCAATGAATTTAATGAGTTTTTTGTATCATATTAGTCTCAAAAAAACCATTTCACATTTTACTCTTAAAAACTATCCAAATTAAAGTGGAATCAAAATAATTTATTAATCGTTAGGATACTATTTGCTTGAGAGAAGTATGACGATTGATACTCAAACTCTTGAAATGGAAAAGGAGTTCCTTAAAAAGTATCAGCGTTTAGTAAAAGATTTTAGTAATCAAAATAATGAGTTATCTATTTCTGAAACTAAAGAAAGAATCTTTTTTATTGTAAGAGATAAATTAATGTCAATTTTTGATAACCAAATTAAATCTCATGATAAGTCTGTTTCTTCTGCAGAAAATGCAGAATTTGAAGATGTTCTGACAAAACAATTACTAAGTCAATTCCAATATAATTTCGATGAAAATACTCAAACTCCAGTGGTAACTCCTAGAATAATCGCTGATTTATTTGAAACCTCTCTTGGAGAAATATCAAAACAAAAAGAAGGCACCTATTATACATCAAGATTTGATGTTGTGTTCATGTGCAAAGAAGCTTTGGTGCAATATATCCTAAATAAAGGCTCATTTACAAACAATAAAGTAATTGATATTATCTGGCAAAAAAACCCTGATTTCTCTTCAATAAGCTCAAAAGCACTTTCTGAAATAACACAACTCCTTCAAGAAGTTACTATGTTGGATCCTGCGTGTGGCTGTGGGGAATTTCTTATTGCTATGGCTTCTTTATTGAATTCAATATTGAGTAAAATTCAATCTTTTATTGGTGAAACAAAATCTGAGTATCAAACTTTATCAACAATTTTATCTCGAAATCTATTTGGAGTAGAGATAAATGAACAAGCTCTTGAAATCAGTAAAAAGCGATTATTTTATCTAGTTGCTGGAAAACAAATTGAAAGTGATGTAAAGCAAACACTTGTTTATAATTTGGTTTGTAAAGATTTACTAATTGACTCTGTTATATTTGAAAATGGTAAAGGCAGTCAAGAAAGATTTGATATAATCATTGGTAATCCTCCTTTTTTAAGACAAGAAACTTTTGGTCCTAAAACCTCAGGTGATATTGAGGAAAAAAATGCTCAAGTTAGCTATAAAGAAAAAGTTCTTGCAGAGATATCAAATCTTAGTCAAGGTAAAGAGTTTCCTTATAGATATCTCAAGAGTGATTTCTATATCTATTTTTATTATAAAGCGCTTAATCTATTGGTGGAAAATGGTGTTGTTTGTTTTATTACATCAAATTCTTGGTTAGATGCTAAATTTGGTTTTAAGTTTCAAGAATACTTGTTGAGTAATTTTGTTTTAAATACAATTTACACCAATTTATCTCAAAAATCATTTTCTGCAGCAATTAACACAATTATTACTCTAATCTCT
This sequence comes from Candidatus Heimdallarchaeota archaeon, assembly GCA_030667035.1. Taxonomy (GTDB): domain Archaea; phylum Asgardarchaeota; class Heimdallarchaeia; order JABLTI01; family JABLTI01; genus JABLTI01. Next base: position 3,328 of record DAOUWQ010000222.1, read on the forward strand.
AACAAAAATCCGGGTCAGTATTCTCATCTACCTGCTAAATTTATTGCTTTCAAACACCAAAATAATGAAGCATTTACTTATCTCAACCTAAAAAAAATACATGAATTATCAACTAGTTTCATAACAGATAACTTTCGGTTGATTTCAATCACTCAAAAAAAGTTACTCGAAGATGGGACCGAAAATTCAAAATATATTGGATTGAAATGGGGTGCAATGTTTTTTAGAGCACCTGAGAATTACAATCGAATTTTCAAAAGAATTGTTGAAAAATTTATTCCACTAAAAGATATAGGCAAAGTTCGCTATCCAATAAAAACTGGAATAAATGAGTTCTTTTTTGTAGATGAGAGAACAATAGAGAAATTTAGTCTCGAGAGCGAATTTCTTATTCCAGTATTAAAGAGTCCAAAATTAATATCAAAAATGCAAATAGAAGAATCCGATATTCATTTCTTCATCTTCAATTGCTCTCTGACAAAGCAAGAATTATCTCTACAAAAGAAACATGGAGCTCTAAGGTATATTGAATGGGGTGAAGTGCAGTTAACTGAGAAAAAGCAGCAATCAATCGATGGTGTGAAATGGCCGGATGTTCCATCTGTACGTAGAAATAAACCCGAATGGTATACAATAAATTTGATACCCCCTGCAGATATTTTTTGTACAAGATTTTTCGATAGGAGATTTTTCTTCTGCTATTCAGAAATGCCACTAATTGAAGATCAAACTTTTTATGGATTAATATTAAACGACTCATTTGAACAATACAGAGAGTTAATTATTGCATTAGTAAATTCAACTGTAAGTTATTATTTTCTCGAGATATTCGGTAGAACTTCTTTGGGGAAAGGAGCATTACAATATGGCATCGGTGATATGAATAACCACAGAATTATTAATCCCAAAATTATCCCTCAAAAAATTCAGCAAGAAATAATTTCGAGATTTCAACCAATAAAAGATAGAACGATACAATCAATTTTCGAAGAAGTAAAAATGAGCGACAGGCTGGAATTTGATAAAGTCATTTTCAAATGGTTGAATTTCTCAGAAAAGGAAATTTGTGAGTTCTATAATTCCTTCATAGAACTGACAAAATCGCGTTTGGAGAAATCTGGGCAAAAGGTTTCTCCTA
>DAOUWQ010000322.1 GCA_030667035.1 Candidatus Heimdallarchaeota archaeon
GAAGACTTAATTTAGATAAAATAATCATGTTTTGGTTTTCGCCTAAGAAATAGCTAGTTAAAGTATTATTTATAATTCTCAAAAGGAATCTCAGCAAGTTTTTTAATTACAAACATTAGAAACTTGTTATTTCTTTTTTTTTATATTTACACTAATAAGAATTGTTCTTATTTTAAAGTTCCATCAATCCCACTCCAAAATTTTCTCTTCTACTTAAATACAATGATTTTTCAGTTTGAAAATGGCTTGGTCGTGAAGCAAATAATTATAATTTAAATGCAATCAGAGACCGAATTCTAAAAGAATTTTTCTCAGTCAGTTTTTACAACTTCGTAGGAGAAGAATCCATCTTTAAATTATTTTTCCTCTTTTATCTTCTTATCTTTAAGATATTCTCTCAAAAAATAAGAGCAGTTATCAGAAAACTGGCAGAATTTACACATCCAAGTCTGTGGACAATCAGAGGGCTTTCGTTCTCCTTTCCAATAACCAAGTGCCCAATCCATATCAACTTCAAAGCTTTCTTGATGATACAAACTTCGGTCATTACATACTTCCGATCGATCCTCTTGATGAAGATAAATTGCATGTAATTCAAATGATTGTTCTGGTAGATTTCTCAATATTTCAAATACTTTTGTTAGAAGTTCAGGTGGAGGTGTAACTTCTAATAGCTTTATTTGTTCTTCTGGAAGTTGTTTAAGTAATTCTTCAGATGGAATTAGTTTTTCAGGCATATCGAAATAGTCTTTGAACATTTCTTCGCTAAACTTACCTGACTTTAAATCACTCAGTAAATGCCAATATACTTGCATTTGAATTCTATTTCTTCTTTTTTGTTCATATGTGGGTGCTCTTCGAGATTTTCTCGTTTTATAATCTGTAATTACGAGAAGTTTCTTCCCTTCGTTATCAGTCTCAATTTTTATTTGGTCAATTATCCCCAAGCATGGCACACCATTTATTTTACCGATAACAGGAAGCTCTCGAGTCACTTGTAAAGTATTGAACGTTACTAATTTAGAATACATTTGGAGAATATAGGCGATTATACTATCTTCATTTGTTGTTACTTCAACTTCGATAACCGGTCCTAGCTCTTCTTCAAGACTTCGATGAATTTCAGAACCTTTAATCATTTCTGGTGTTGGTTCCAATCCTAACTGTAATTTCAAATGTAGCTGCATCTCACACCAGAATTGATCAGCTATTTTACTTGCTGATACGTGATGAACTTCACCTTGGAAAAACTCGTCCTTATTCCCATCTAAATTATGTTCTCGTTCACTCATATTTTAAAATAGAAACAGAAGTTGAATTTAATCTTACTGTTAATGAAAGAAATAGTTTGGGGGGTTTTTATTTCTCGTTTTGAATACTTCTATAGGCGATATTTGTGATTATTGCAAAAGATAGGTTGGGAAAACTGTACTCAAACAGCTTCTTAGATAGCCTAAAAGATATACCAAATAACTTTTCAACCATTTTTAGTAATGCCGTTGCATTTCTAATAGCAATTTGTTTTGCTCTTGGAGTTATTCTAGCCATTATTGGTGCAATTAAATGGGCAACTGGTTGGGATGAACGTAGTGGTAAGAAAACAATTGTAAAAGGAATTGTTCTTATTGCTCTTTCGTTAATCGCAGGAAGTTTAGGAATAGGAATAGTTTCGCTTACAGGATAATATATTGGTTGCAAAAAAATTACTACTACATTCCTTTTGTAATAACTTTAAAAGTAACTATGTTATCTGTTATAATACGATATGGAAATTATTTCTAGGAGACAAAAGAATGCAGATTGAGTTATCAAGAAAGTGGTTTTTAGCTGTTGTGGGACTAGCAGATTGGCGTGTAAAAGCACAAGAATTGCCTCATCAAGAATATAAGGAATTACAAGAAGTAATTGACAATTATATTTCTCGAACAAATAGGGATTTTAGAAAAAAAGGTGGTTTAGTTACTAGTCTTTTTTGGTCACAAGAAAACCTTTCACCAACATTTTTACTAGAAGCAACTCGAACAAATGAGGATTTCTTAAAGGGTGTGAGGGTTAAACAAGGTAATGTTACAGAAAATATTTACTCTGGTCTCTCATCCGATGAGAGGAACTCATCACTAGGGAAAAATCTACAAGCAATTTCCCCCCAAGGACGTATTCTCATCCTTGAATGTACTATCCCTCAAAGCAATGATTTTATCCCTGATGATGATCATGTTTTATCAGCGTTTAATGATGCATTTAACTCCGAATTTGTCACCATAAAAAGAGCTGAGTTGGACTTTCAAGCTAGGAAAGAATGGTTAGCTACATTGGATGCTCTCTTAACTCGAGAGAATTTAAGAGAAGTTGGTCCGGTCAAGAAATTAAAAGAAGCCAAAGTTGTTGAAGGAAAGCGCTTATATGATCGGAAAACTCCTGGTGATTTTGAAAAAATAACTCGTATTTTACATGGAACAGTTCCTTTTCGACCAAGTTTGTTTGATCTCAAACCACTTCCTCAATCCTCTTTTGATACGAGAGAATCACTTGGACATATAGTAATCCAGTATCTGTCTACTGGTGGAGATTTTCCCATAAAACTCAATTGGCGCTCAAATACACATGAAAGACTGGGACGACGAACTGAAGAATTGCAGTTGGTAGAATTTGAAGGAGTCGAATGGAAAGATATTGATAAATTGCTATTAATCTCAAAAGAAATTGTTTATGATAAAATTGAGAAGACAATTTCTGATGTTGGTGGTATAAAATTTGATTCATTTTGGACTGAGAGAGATCTATCATCAAATATCTTTTTCTTATCCAAATTTTCATTTACAGAAGATATTCTAAAAGCTATCAAGGAATTTCTTTCTTTGGATTCACGAAAGCAATTAGAAGGACATATTGGACCTAGTACAACTGCACTGTTTGATGTTTGGCGAAGAGCAGGATTACATTTCAATATACTTGTTTTTGAAGTGCGAGGTTTTGATACTGAAGAAGATACAAAACTAGCAACTTGGGTTAAACAACTTAAAGAGAAAGTTCCCCCTGGACCAAATTATAATGCCGAAAAAGAAGTTTTAGAAGCGCGACACTATCGACCATTTTAGATGATGTGGATTTTTTTTCCACTGAATTCTCTTTTTTTGTGCTTACTTTTCGTATTTTGTCGATTTAAAGAGTCTTTTCCTTTAATGTATGTTGAAGTGATTGAAATGATAACTCAAACCCAATCCCATAAAGTAAAGCTAATCCAAGAAGTTTGGGGTGAATGTTGTTTAGAATGCGATTCCACTGAAACACCCAAATTTCATTTATACAGTTTGAAAAAAGAAGATGTAGCGGTATTGACTTGTCCTTTTTGCGATTTCACGATTGTAGTAGTAGAAATTGAAAGATTGTCCAAGTCTGGTCTTGAAGACCAACTAAACGAAAGTAAAGATGCAATTATTGCAACTCATAGTGCTTTATAATTCCTGAATCACGCTTTTGGAGACACAAAACAAATCCCTGATACACCAGCACCCTTCGTTCTACCATA
>DAOUWQ010000001.1 GCA_030667035.1 Candidatus Heimdallarchaeota archaeon
AAGAGCAAAATAATTTCTAAAAAGAAGGCTGATAATACTAGAATCCAAGCCCCATAAATAAGCGTTGAAAGTAAAAGGCAGAATTTTCTTCCAGGTAAGAAACCAAAAATAGCAATTAGAGATGGGATTAAACTTGCAGAAATAAATCCTACTGCTGTAATATCTACAGCGGTTCGTGAGTCTATTAATCGTAAAGGTGAAATTATTATTATCACTAAAACCATTGCTAAAGCAATAAATTGTAGGTTTAACCTTTTTCTTCTGAAGATTTCTGAAGTGGGTTCTGTAACCAATGACAAAACTTTCTTAGTATCCCCTTCCGAGATGAATTCTATTTCATTTTCCTCTTTGGAATCTTTGCGGCTCCAGTCGGTCACCTATCTACTCCCTCCTCTTCTTACTGATATTTGTTTTAACTTATTCATGAACACACTGAAAGGTACAGAAATATCCCATTCAATAACAATGACTCCTTTTTGATAAACTTTAATTATCTCGGTTTTTCTTCGAGTCTTCAAATCTTGATGCACTAAAACATTTGCTGCGTTTTCTTTATCTTTAATAAACCGCCATTCTGAATCTATAATGGATGGAACAAGGAAAAAGCTATTTCTCCTTCTTCGAGCCGTTTGTACAAGAATACTATTTATTTTTTGATCAATTAATGGTGTAATAAAGATAGTTAAACAATTATTTGGAAAATGTTTGTCTAGATTATTATCTAATCTATCTTTTAAGATACTAGTCCTGCTCATTTTGGTTGCTTGTATATCAATTAATTTTTCAGTGAACTTCATTAGTTGTTGTCTTGAGCTACTCAGATCAAATCTATCAACAATATCACGAATTATTACCAAACCAACTCTACACTTGTATTTTAGAAAGTGTTCTGTAAGAGAAAGTACAGCCTTTATTTCTTCATCTAAAACCGAGCCTGTTTTCTCTGTTGCATCAAGAACCAACAAAAGATCTGCCGAACGGAAGAGCTCATACTCATTTGCGAATAATTTGTTGTATTTTGCTGTTGCAGGCCAATTAATTCTTCCTATTGAATCTGAAGAAGTAAATTCTCGTACACCTGAAAAATCAAGTCCTTCTCCTTTCAATTTCGAATGGAATGGCCCATCAGAGATTTTTGGATATTTTGTTCTAAAAGGCATATCTTTGATCAATTCGAAATTTGGGATAACAACTAAGTCGCTAATTGTTTCTTCATATGTTGCAACAGTGTACACTGAATTTGTAAAATTACGTGCTCTTATATGCGTTGGTCCTAAGTTCCATCTCCCTCTGTAATCACACTTTATTTCATAACGAACAACAGTCTCCTCACCAGAATCCAGAGTTGTTATAATGTGATTACTCCCCTTTTTCAAGCTGACTTGCAAAGGAAGTATATCATGTACTTCCATCATTTCAATAGTTTTTTTCCCATGGTTCTTAATCTTTAAAGTGATTTGAATATGTTCTCCTTCTTGATATCTTGTTTGATCAATTTCTCGAATGATTTCTATATCAAGCTCTTCTGGAGGTTGCGTAATAAAATAAGCTACTATTAGAACAGATATTGGAATTAAGGCTAATAAAATCAACCAATTTCTAAATCCTATACCAAGTAGAAGAATTCCGAAAAATGATGCAAGAGTCCATCTTATCTTTGGTGTGAACATAATTCTGCCTCATCTCTTCTTTTGTTCTCTATTTCTCTGAACGGGATTTCTAATCTAATCGCGGAGCTTTGATTTTTGTTAAGATACGAGCTAACACTTCTGCTGATTTTATTCCAGTTAACCAGCTTCCTGTTGTAAGAATAATTCGATGTTCTAAAGCAGGAATCACTACTTTCTTTACATCATCTGGATTAACAAAATTTCGACCATTTATTACTGCACTTGCTCTTGAAAGATGGAGTAAAGATAAGCTACCTCTTGGGCTTGCTCCTACTTCAATTCTATCACTTTCTCGGGTAGCTCGAACAATATCTACAATATATTGTTTAATGCGGTCATCGATGTGAATTTCCTCAACAACATTCTGTATTTGGACAATTTCCTTTTCATTTGTAATTGCTTTTAATTCAAATTCCTCTCGTTTGCGTTCAATTCGACGATTTAGAATTTCAATTTCTTCATTTACATCTGGATAGCCTACACTAATTTTCATAATGAATCTATCTAACTGAGCTTCTGGTAAGGGGAATGTTCCTTCAAACTCAATTGGATTTTGTGTTGCTAAAACATGGAACGGTTGAGCAAGTGGATAGGTGGTTCCATCAACAGTAACATGCTGTTCTTGCATCGCTTCAAGAAGTGCGGACTGAGTTTTAGGCGAAGCTCGATTTATTTCATCTACGAGAAGAAGGTTAGTAAATACTGGTCCTTGTCTGAAGAAGAATTCTTGTTTCTTTTGATTATAGATTGTTGAACCAGTTACATCTGCTGGCAGAAGATCTGGTGTACATTGTATACGGGTGAAATTACATTCCATTACTTGACCAAATGCCTTAATCATCATCGTTTTGGCTAGACCTGGAACATCTTCTAACAAGAGATTACCTTTCGCTAAAATCCCTATGAGAATTTTCTCAAGCACGTCTTCTTTTCCAACAATGATTTTCCCAACTTCACTCAAAATAGATTTTGTAACAGCCGAGGCTTTTTCTAGTTTCATCAAACATCCCACTGTATCTACAATTTTTTTTGCTATTAAATTTCGATTCTATTGCTCTATCAAATATAAACTATTTACCTAGGTAAATTTGTTTTTGGTTAGCGGTTTAATTACTAGTAATATTTGCTAATCCAGAAACATTATGCAATTTCTCTCTTTTAAGGGTGCTTTTTTGTTTGTTATTTCTGCTCCTCCTATTTTGGCACTATTTTCTTTTTTGAAAATACTAGAAACGCAAGACTATCCGAAAGTTTAAAGAATAGTTATCTGAAAGAATGGATACTGATTGATTAGAGGATTACCGACAATGAGTAGAAGACAAAAAACTAGCGGCAGTGGTGGCGGAGCAATGCCTGCAACAGGTGCAGGTTTAATCAGATTCTTTGAAGAAGACACTCCCGGAATTAAAGTTGGACCATATGCTGTAATGATCTTTGCAGTAGTACTAATTATAGTTGTTTTAGCAGGTCCTTGGGTATTAAAACTATTCACAGGCACAACCGGTTAATTACACAATTAAGCTTTTGATGTTTTGCATCAAAAGTCATTTAATCTATTTTAGAATTTTAAACAAGAACAATCTCTCTAGTTTTTGGAAGAAAAATTAATCTTCTTCCTCAAAGAGCATATCACTTTCTTCTATGAAATCATTTTCTTCATCAATTTCTGTAATAGTAACGCTATCCTCTGTAGGAGATCCATCTCTTAGCTTTTTCTCAATTACCTTTTCTAAACCGCCCAAAAATTCTTCTTCATTATCTCTGATTGGTACGAGAGTAATCACTGTTAAATCTTCATCTTGGAATAATTGCGCTTTTAGCTCAAAACATAAAAACAACATACAAAGAAACGAACGAATAACAGTAACTCGACTTGTATTAGGTATTAGTAACTCATCAAACCGAATTGGTCGTTTGTATTTTTCATATAATTTAACTAACTCTCTATAAATATCCTTTTTGAGTCTAGCTGTTTTCGTAGCTTCTTCATCAATAATTCTTACCGGCTTAGGTGGTAATTGTAAAGGTTGAATTAGTGCTTTTCTCTTACCTAATGCAACACGTTGCTTATACCTTACCTCTTGCTTGAGCAATCCCTGGAATGCGTAAACTAATTCATTGAATGTAACTGGTCTTTGAGAAATATGGTATGACGGACTTATTTCTGGAATATCAAAACCTAAGGCTTCTAAGTCTTCCTTATTATCATCTGTTTCTTCAATAAGTTTAATGAGGTCACTTACTTTTGCACGATACAAAATCGCTGCAGAGAGAATAGCTCGACCAAGTACAGGAAAATTAATGTCATCGGTATTTCTCATCTCTTGAACAAATCGAGTAATCAAATCAGCAATCTCTAAATCCCATGGGTCAACTTTGCGGAATTGCGTTACATCAGTTAAAAGCCTAAAAGGTGCACGTAACCAGAATGGATAATCCTCAGGAACTCCTTGATTTTCTTCCTGCTTTAGTCCAAAATCTTTTTGCGCCATATGTCTTACACCTTTATTATCGTTCTATTTGTTATCTTTAATTAAGGTATCAAAACCTTAAATTTTGAATAAATTTTAGTAATCGTAAACTTCTGCTTCTGATGGCAAATCTGTTTTCTCAACGATTTTCATAACTTCATCTAATGACACTGTTACAATTTGAGAAATTCGATCTTCACCTGCAGTTACACCAAATATCTTTTCTGCTGCAGCAATCATTGGTGCTCTTAAACTGATAACTATTATTTGTGTATTGTTACTCATCTCGCGAACAAGTGTGGAAACTTTGTTAACATTGTTGAGATCTAAGAAAGCATCAATTTCATCTAGAACATAAAAGGGAGCTGGTTTGTATCGTTGTATTGCGAATATCATTGCTAACGCTGTGAGAGATTTTTCACCTCCAGAAAGAGATAACATACTGGTGATTTTCTTTCCACCGGGGTTAGCCATAATATGAATACCTCCATTGAATGGATCATCTGGGTCCTCTAACTCTACTTTTGCTCTTCCGTCATGTGAAAGAACGCTAAAGACTCTGTTGAAATCTTTAGAAATATTATTGAAAATAACCATGAATTTTTCTCGCTTTTCGCTTTCTATGTCGCTTATTGCTTTACTAATGGCTTCAAAATCCCTTTCAACGAATTTTCTCTTGTCTATTAATTCGTTATTCAATTCAAGTTCTTCTTCATACTGAGAAACTGCTTTCATATTAATCTCGGGGAGTGCATCGAGTTCTGCTTTTAGTCCCGTAATAACTTCTCTCAGAACATTGATATCAATTACTTCGTCCTCAGCAAAAATGTAGGGTAAATCTCTTTCAGCAGCAATTTCTTCCAATTCAATTATTTGTCCATCGTTATTGGATTTTTCATTAACTAGCCTTTCAACTAAAATAATTATCTGATTTTGTTCTTGTCTTTCCTCTTCCAAACGTATTCTCAAGTTTGCTTGTTCTTCTTCTAACTTTTCTTGCTCATTTTGACTCTCTTCAATTAGAGAGATCAATTTATCTCGTTTCTCTTTCTTTTGATTAACTTCTGAATTAATTTTATCAACTGTATCTTGGAGGAGTGTTACTTCATTCAGTAAATCAGGTTCATTCTTCTCAATACTTTCAATTCTCTTGTGAATTTCTTGGATTGCTTTTTTATTGGCTTCCAGTTCAGCAGAAGTTTTGAAATGTTTCATTTTCAAGTCATTAATTATATCTCCAATTTCAACCTGCTGACTTTCCTTAATCTTTATTTCAGTGATAATATCTTGAACACCGCTAGTATCAAGTTCTTCTTTTAGTTTCAATTCTGATTCTGATAATGTTTCAAGTGTAATTGTAATATCTTTTCTAGAATTTAATAAATCATCAATTTTTACTTCTAAATCTTCAAACTCTTTTGAGAGCTGTTCCAATTCTTTTTGAATTCGAATGTTTTCTTGACTTCTTATTTCAATTTCTTCTTGGATAATATTGATATCTCGTTCTCTCAAATCTCCATTTCTTGTCACATCACTTAATTGTGGTTGAAGATCGTCATTCAATTCCTTTACTATATCAGTTCGGTATGCTAGTAATCTACTTCGCTCTTCTTGCAGTGTTCCATATTCCTCTTCTAATTCTGGAAGTTTTCCTTCTTCTTCAATTATTAGCGAGATCTTTGATGCTCCCTTTGCTCTAAAGAAACCACCAGTTATGGCTCCAGATGGGTTAACTACATCACCATCCAAAGTTACCGCTCTAAAAGAGAAACCGACCTTTCGTGCAGCATCGAGATTTTTGACAATAACTGTTTGTCCAAAAACAAATTCTGCAGCCTTTCGGTATTTCTCATTAAATTCTACTAAATCTATAGCTTTACCAATTACTCCTTTTTCTTTGAAATCTGCATTAATAGTATATGGTTTTAATTTATTCAATGGCAAGAAGGTTACTCTTCCGGCTTTTGCTTTTTTAACCATCATTACACATTGTGCTGCTACGTCGTCTGTCTCCACTACAACATGATTTGTGCGATTACCAGCAGTAATATTCAAAGCGATAGAGTATTTTGGATGCGTTTTACAAATTTCTCCTACTGTACCGTAGATGCCTTGTATCTCCCCTGAATCTCTTGCTTCTAAAACAAGTTTAATCCCTCTATCTCTGCCAGTCATTTCTGCCATAATTTTCTTCGTAGTTTCTAGTTCTGTTTGAATCCGTTTAATATTGATAGCTTTATCACGCAAGTTTTGCTCATTTTCAACTAATTCTTTTTCAACTGTATCCTGCTCTACCCTTAATTCATTCACTTTAACTTCTAGTTTTCTTGCGAGTTCATTATAATCATTAATTTCACTGGTATACTTTGCTTTTCGACTTAGAAAAGTAGCGAGGATACCTGCAACTTCAACAACTCTCTTTTCTCGTTCACTTAATTTCGACTGAACAATGTTAATATTATTGTTAAAAATAGCTAATTGGGATTCCATATCTGCTCTTCGTTTATTCATCTCTGCAGTGTTTGAACGAATTTCTTCTAATTGATTCATTACTTCACTGCTCTTTGATGTTTCAAGCATTTGTCTTTTCGAATCAAGTTCCTCTTTGATTTTCTTGAGTGTGCTATCTGTACCCTGTAATTGTTCTTTGGTAGATAAACTATCTCTTGCTAATTCTGAATCCTCTAAATTAATGCTATCTAATTCTTCTTTAGCATTAATTTTGTTTTCTTTTAATTGTTCTAACTCACGTTCTTTCTGAACTTTATTTGTAGATTCAACGGAATATTTTCTGGTTAACTCTTCAATTTCGTTTGTAAGAGTATTGAAAGATTGAGTTGTAGCATCTTTTACTTTTGCTTTAGCTTCTTTGAGTTTTTCATCATAAGACCCAATTGCTACTGTAATTTGTTCAATAGTTTCTAAGGAACTCTTTTTCTTATTCTTTAAATCATCGATTTTTGATACAATTTCATCTATTCTATCTTTTAGTTGTCTTATACGTGCGTGAACAAGTTTTGCTTCTGTATTCTTAATCCGAACTGTTAATTCCTGATATCGTACTGCATCTTCTTTCTCTTTTTCCAATCTTGCAAGATTCTTCATTGATTCCTCTAATCTTACAGAGGCAATACGTAATTTTGTTCGTGCATCATCAAGGTTTTTCTGTGCCTTATCCTTCTTTTCATCATAAGAGGCTATCCCTGCAATTTCTTCAAAAAGTCCTCTGACTTGTAATGGAGACATATTGGCAAAATTAGCTATTTCCCCTTGTCGTATAACATTATAACCGTCAATTGAGATGCCACACATCGCAATAGTATCTATTATTTCATTTCGAGTAATTTTAGATCCGTTAAGAAAATATTCACTTCTGCCATCAAGATGGACTTTTCGACTGATATGAACTTCATCTGTCGCTATAGGTATCTCTTTTGGTTCAGCAGCATTATCTAGAACTAATGTAACCTTTGCATTTGGAGCTGTTTTTTGTCCTTCTCTTGTCCCTGAAAAAATTACTCCTGATAATTTATCACTACGTATTGTTTTAGAACTAAGTTGACCAATAACAAACTGTATTGCATCAGAAATATTGGATTTTCCACAGCCATTTGGTCCACTTATAACGGTTAATCCTTTGGTTAAGTGAAGTACAACCTTACGACGACCATAACTCTTAAAATTTTCAAGAATTAATCTTTTAATATGAACCAGTAGTAATTCACCTGCTGCTGTCCTCACAACATTATATTAGTATACATCCGACATTATTTCTCTCATGAAATATTATTAATATTCTTCTAAATGAGACTATTTTATCTCAGCAAATTCTTTCTCTTTTTAAATGGTTTTGAGACTTCTACATCAAATTGCTTACCCTCACATCAAAAAGGATAGTACTATCTATAACTTACATTCTAACCCACATTGATTCATTTAACTGAAAAAATGGGAAGAGATAGAAATTATATTGATAATCTAAACTCCTTCTAAATGAGCTTCTCAATTTGAGTAGCAAAAGTCCGTAAATTCTTCTTGATAATTCCTACTTGGGACCGCGCATCTTCCCCGTAAAAACCAACTAAAATTGCTTTATTGGAAACTACAATTGTAATATATCCTTCCTCAATTTCACCATCGATGATTTTTACATCTTTCTTATCAAGGGACTCACTAAGTTTTTTCATCGCTCGAACGACAACTGAAGCACTTGAAAGAATAAACTCATGTTTCAACTCTACTAGAGTGTCAGCCCAAAGCTTTGTTCCATCTAATTTCCCGATTAGGAGACCTTCTAATTCGGGTATTTTATCACGAAATTCTGTTGCTGCATTAACTAACTTTTCAGACATAGTTCATCCCGCGCTACCATTCTAATCTTAATAATAATAACTTTTCTTTAGTAACATTCGAGCTGTTATAATTAAAGGTAATCATTTGGACAAAGAGTGATAATCTTCTGGATAAAGTATGAATTCATTACCCACACATTCTTTCGTTCCAAGAATTATTTGGAGGAAAGAACGATTATTTTTCACATCAGCTACTTTTTCCAATAATCCTCTTATGATGACTTTTTCACCTTTCACGAAAAATCCCGTAAACGCTCCTTCGAAAGAAAGCACTCTTTCTAAAGGCAAATCTGGCATTTGATCTGTTTTTGATAGGATCTTATAATTATCAATTTGATAAATCGCAGGATAAGCAAATCCTAGATCGCTATTCGTAATTTCACACTCTACATCTACTGCAAAAATTGGTGAAAATACTTCATCACCATATTTAAATGGTAATTCAGATGACAATGGACTAAAAACGAGCGATAAATCTGTCTCGTTATATACAGATAACCATTTTTTCTTTGCAATATATTTGCTTGTTAATTTCATTGATAAACCAGATTTTTTCGCCATACTTCTTTCATAACGCATTCTCTTTTGTGCTGGCATTTCTTTGATTTCAGGAAAGAGATCATAAATAACTGGGAATTTTTCATTAAAATTTTGTGCAAACTCATTTCCATAAACAATGAAATCAATATCTGATTTTTCTGTCTGCGCTTTCCAAACGATAGATCCTGTAATCCCCATTTTATCAAATGGAATTTTTAAATTGTCATATAGTAATTCAGCTAATTTTTTTACTTTCGTTTCTATTTCATCCAATCTACTTTCTTCATTTACTATTTCCTTCAAACGCTCTTCAGGATAATAATAGTGTTTAATTCGTTTAATAGGTACAGCTAAAAAATCTACATCATATACCTCACTGTGATAGAAGTAGTTTGGTTCTATTGCTTTGAAATTAATTAGATTGTCTTGATGTCCTTCTAAGCTATAACTCTTCAACATACGCTTATATCGTAAACCAGTATCTCGAGATGTCCAATGACTCTCCCCTAGATCATATTTTACAATGCATAGCTTTCTGTCTTCAGGGTGATGCCATGTAAGTACTTGACAAATGCGATTTTTATCATCCATAAAATAATCTAAATGTAAGGATTCTCGTTTGAAAGTTAGATTTTTAGGCACTAATTAAACCACCATTGAACAAAAGAATGAGCTGTTCTTCGTAATTTAAGACTTTCTTCAAATTAAACTATTGTTAAAATGAATTATTTTTTTAATGAAAACCTATAATATCACTAGTGTAACAATAATTTATCAGACTTTAGAAGTGACTTAGTAATGCAGAAAGTAAAACCAGAAGACGAAGCACAATCACATTTTCTCTCCGGAAAGAAAGCGTTTGAAGCTGGAAATTTGGATGAAGCATTTCAAGACCTGAATTTGGCGCTAAAATATTATCGTCGTTCAAGCGAAGACGCAATATTGGCAGAGACACTACGAATGTTAGGGGAACTCTATTATGATAAAGGAAAAATGATTGAATCTCGAAATCATTACAAACGAGCTTTTCAATCGTTTAAGAATTTTAATCACAAAATAGGAATGGCTGATTGTTATGATAAAATTGCTATTTCTTTCATGTTACAAGGTGAGTTAGAACATGCCGAGGATTATCAAGAAAAAGCAATAGATATCAGAAAAAAGACTCCTGATAAAAGAGGATTAGCTCGCGGATTAAAAAATTTAGCAATTATAAAATATAAAATGGGTGCTGATCTCGAAAAAGCCTTAGAAATACTGGAAAACGCAATATCCCTCGCATCCAAAAGTAAAGAACCACAACTTGTTATTAATATCTGTTTAGACAAAGCAAAAGTCGAGATAAAACTTGGACTATTGGAAGAAGCAATGAAAAGTAATGTAATCGCGAGAAGATTCAGTAAAAAATATTCGTTAAAATTACCTGAAGAAAGTCAAGATGAATTTGCTGATTTACTAATTCAATTGGGATTAAATGCTTATGATGATGGAACTATGGAACAAGCATTAAAGTATCTGAAAAATGCTTCACTAATTCTAAAATCAAATGATAAAGAAATATCTCCCTCCGTTTTAGAAATAATTTCAAAACTTGAGGAAAAATATAGTTCAAATTGATGATAAAAGCTACAAATGGGCGGGGGGGGATTTGAACCCCCGACCTCTTGATTTTTCGCAAAAATAGCAAAAGCTATTTTTGACCCGAACCAAGAATCATACCGTTCTAGACTACCCACCCTTATTTGTTGAGTTCTAACGCACGTTAATCATTAAATACAAAAAATTTTCCATTACTAATAATAAACAAAGTTGTTTTAATTGATGTCTAGAAAGGTTAATAGTTTCGCTTTCAGTATTTTCCTATGTAACCAGATACTCGATAGGAGATTTTTCCATGAATGATATAAAGAAAGTAGCTGTCATTTCTCGATTATCACAAGATAAACACAAGAAATTGGCTAATGAAGTTGTTAGCATTTTCGAAAATTATGACGTTGATGTGTATTTGAATGAAATCTTCGCGAAAGTAATGAAGCATTCAAATTCGATATCGATGGAAAAAATAAACACTGCTGATCTTGTAATCGCTTTAGGTGGCGATGGAACTATACTATGGACAGCTCGTTATTCAGATGAAGTGCCTATTTTTGGCATCAATGCAGGTTACCTTGGTTTTCTTACAACTGCTACTTTAGATAATAGTGAAATAAGTCTTCAACGGATAATGACTGGTGATTATGTTCTGGAGCGTTGTATGCGTTTGAAGATTCTCTTAGATGGAGAAGAATTACCTACAGCATTAAATGAAGTATATGTTACCAATGAGAAAAATGCCCAAATTTGTAATTTGAATTTAGAAGTTGATGGATTTAATCTCGGCCATCATAGACTTGATGGTTTACTTGTTTCTACTCCCGTCGGTTCTACTGCTTATGCGCTTTCAGCTGGTGGTTCAATTATTGAACCAAAAATCAAAGCAATGCAAATTGTTCCAGTAAATAGCGTAACGAGACGCATTCGGCCTTTTGTTGTTCCGGGTGAATCTAAGGTAACTATCTCTATCCCTTCATATTCTACTAAAAAAGTAGCTATCGTAATAGATGGTAATGAAGAAAACAAGTTTCCAAATGATTCAAAATTAGAAGTGACTCAGGCAAAACGAGAGACAGTATTCCTCAGGTTCCCGGATTATGGATTCTTCAATAGATTGCAAGATAAATTGGGATTTTAATTCACTCGAGGTGAAGTTGTGACCACAGAAAAAAAGAGAAAAAAAGCATTTGTTATTGAT
Organism: Candidatus Heimdallarchaeota archaeon; assembly: GCA_030667035.1. GTDB lineage: Archaea > Asgardarchaeota > Heimdallarchaeia > JABLTI01 > JABLTI01 > JABLTI01. The sequence continues at coordinate 11,825 of DAOUWQ010000001.1, forward strand.
GCTTCAGCGATATTCAATGGTATATTAAGTCATAATCTTCATGGTAAAAAATATCTCCCACAATGCGTATCATATGAAATTGAAGGAATGCATCGAGGAGAGGCGCTTTTAGAGGAAATAACTGTAAAGAAAGATGTAATCGTTACTATCCCTGATAAAACTGCATATGCTGAAGTGAGTATCCAAGCGAATGAAACGGGGGATATTGCCGAGCTTTCAGAGTGTGATATGAGTGTTGTTGCATTAGCATATGAATTAAAATCAAAGAATAATTTAGTAGAAATAATTACTGATGATTATGATATCCAAAATTTAGCAAATCATATGGGCATCCCTTACAAAGGGATATACTGGAAGGGTATAACTTGGGTGCATGATTATACTTGGGTTTGTACTGGTTGTGGATTTAAAAGTAAAAAACAAATGGATACTTGTTTTGAATGCGGTTCTACTATGAAGAAAAAAGTTCACCGAAAGAAAAAAAGGAGTTAATCGTATGTCCCTTAAAACTGCTAAAGCAACTAAACTTGGTATATTGCTTACTGATTCACAGAAAAACTCTCTAATTGTTCCCCTGAAAATTACTCGAGACACGACGACCCAAAACGATGCTAGTTCCCAGATGAATCTAAATAGGCCTCTATTTCTCCTTCTAGCTGAAAATCTTAGTAGATATTCAATTATTTATAATAAGACGTCTAAGACTGATTTTGAATTATTGATGATTTGTTATTTTACTTCATCTCAGCAGACGAATTTGGTTCAAAATACACAAAACACTTTGAAACGTCTTGGTCTTCTTTTATCTGATAATAATTTTCACATCGAAATTTTTTCTCCTCAGGATTTCTTAAATCAAATAAAAAATAGAGTTCCAAAAAATATTGTTGAGGTTGCTCCTCAAATATACAAAATTGTGACGGTAAAAGATATTTTTTACCAATCCACAGCAAAATTCTTGATAAATCATTTCTTTGAAAAGAAAGCATTCTTTTCATTTCTAACTGATTTCTTAGCAATTCTTCCAAAAGGGTGGATAAGTATAGATATCAAAAATACACAGAAACGCATTAAAGATAAAATGCAATATATTTCTGAATTAGCAATAACTGTCAATCTTAGTGACCCTGATCTTGTATCCTTGCAATTAGAACAAAAGCAATTACTCTCTCTTTTACAATTTTTTTCGAAGGCTTATACTGATGAACCCGAAGGTCTAATAACTTTAGTAAAAACTAATGAATTTCAACAAAATTATGGGAAGATTATTTTCGGTCAAGGTTGGAAATTCTTTCCAACAGATTATGAGGGCATTTTGGATTTCACTTCGCTTTTGGAATTACTTCCATTAGAAAACACTTCTAAGAAATAATTCTCTAAATCACTATCTAACGGAAGCTTTATAATACAAATTAAAATGGAAAAGAACCAGAACACAAGCGTTATTACCGTCACCGCATCCAAAAACTAAAAATTTTCTTGGTGTGCGGCGTAATAAATGAAGTGATTAATATGGACATAAATAAAACGACGGAAGCTGTGGTACAATGTAAAAAAGCTTCTAAAAAACGTAAGTTTACCGAGAGCATAGATATTGCTGTAAACTTTAAGGATTTAGATCTTAAAATACCTAGTAACCGTTTTAATTTCCAGACAACCTTGCCTCATGCTATTCTCAAGAAACCACAAGTAGCTATTTTTGCTTCTGGTGAAATTGCAGTGAATGCTCGCAATGCAGGTATTAAGACTGTCTTAGGAAAAACTGAGCTTGAAGCTTTAGGGAAACTTCCTAAAGAAATTAGAAAGTTAGCAAGAGAACATGACTTCTTTCTCGCAGAACCTACTCTGATGCCTTTGATTGCCCGATTTCTCGGTAAATATTTGGCTCCTCGAGGGAAGATGCCTCAACCAATTGCACCTAATGTAGATATTCCTGATCTTCTTGTTCGTTTTACACGAACTTCAAGATTACGTATTAAGGAAAATCCTGTTGTAATTACAAAAGTGGGCACCGTAAAAATGGATAATAAAGCAATTGCTGATAATATTGAAGCAATTATTCATGCTTTAGAAAGTCGCTTAGAGAAAGGTATTCTAAATATTCGTACTGCTAACATTAAAACCACAATGGGCAAGTCGGTTAAAGTAGAGGTGCACTAAAATGAGCAAAGCAGTATATCAACATGTCCCTAACCCAAGCAATAAACGTCAATTGAAAGAATTAGTTGAAACTATAGGTTCTTACAATAATATTGGGATAACTAAGGTTGAAAACATTGCCTCTAAGACTATTCAACGTATTCGTTACGATATGCGTGGGGAAACCATTCTTAAAATCGCTAAGAATACTTTGATGCGTTTAGCCCTTAAAGAGGCCGCTAAAAAAGATAAAGGTTTAAGTAAATTGTTGGATTACGTTCAAGGATCATGTGCCTTCATTTTCACAAATGGTAATCCATTCAAAGTAGCAAACTATCTTGAGAAAAAGAAAATCCCAACTGCAGCAAAAGAAGGACAAATCGCTCCAAAAGATATTACTATCACTGCATTGGATACTGGTTTTGCTCCCGGACCTGTTATTGGTGAACTTCAATCTATTGGTTTAAATACCAGAATTGAAGGTGGAACCATTAAGATAACTGAAGATGCAGTTGTTTGTAAAGCCGGCACTAAAATTTCCAAGACCTTATCTAATGTTCTTAACCGCTTAGGTATTGAACCATTTGATGCTGGATTATCTGTTGATGTTATTTATAGCACTGGTAATCTTATATTGCACGATGATCTAATCGTTGATTTCGATGAAATCATGGATAAACTCGTAAAAGCTCATCAAGACGCATTTGCATTGTCCCTTGGTGCTAACATTCCAACGAAAGAAAATATTGACCAACTACTTGGCAGAACTCTTAGAGAAGCACTCTCCTTGGCCATTGAAACCAATTTCATTACTCCTGAAACTGCAGGAAATATACTTGCTAAGACACAATTAGAAGCAATGATTCTCGCAAAAGCTATTGCAACACAAGATCCAAGTATCATTCCACCAGAATTACTAGCAGCTACTCAAGCTGTTGCAGCTACTACTACCACCACTCCAGAACCAAGTGCTCCTGAACCAGAAGAAGAAGAAGACTCTGGTATGGGTTCATTGTTTGGATAGTTTGTCAAATATGTTATTTAACTCTCGAATTCCGATTTAAGGAAGTTCGAGAAACAACTCTTTTTTTTATTATACCAATTTATTTCATTAAGTAACTAATCTAAAATCATAATTTAATCGAAACCTTCATAAGATTGGTTGATTAATCGCTCATATCGAACACAGAACTTTGAAAGGATCTTGGAACAAATGAAAGACAAAATAGCTGGTTATTCGATATTTCTATCCTCACTAGCAGTTTTAGGTGCATATTGGACCTTTACAATATGGGGACTCGTTGATTGGAATTCAGTAGATTCATTTCTCACTAATCAAATTACGATTATTTTGATTGCCGCTCCTATTCTCTTAGGGTTGCTTGTAATTCTCGCTATAGCAGCTTGGATTGGGTGGACAATGGCAAGAACACCTCCCCCCGCACCAATTGACCTTGAAGATTTTGAAAGCGTTGAAGAGATTGAGGAAAAACCAAAGAAATAAGGATTTTATCTCCTTTTCTTTTTTCCATTTTTACTGTTATTATTATCTATTTTTTTCTTTTTCATCTACTTTTTAGCTAAAAAACCATTAAAGTGCTCAATAGCAAATGATATATTTAATAAAAACCTTTTTTTGTTTAGCATCCTATCTTTGTTGTGAGTGGGTATGAAACAATGGATATACGCAGTATTTCAAGCCAGAATTTAATCCCAATTATTGATCCAACTAATCTTCGTCAAAGTCCCGATGAATTTCTCGCGGAGAACGGAGGTTTTCTAAGTGAAGTTGCAGTGGTTGGTAAATCCACTTCTGGATTTGTACACTTTCGGAGTGCAACAGCTCCTACTAATCGAGATACAAATGAATTCTTTTCAACATTTTCAACTATTGCTGATTCAATTGGCATTAAAGTATATGCCTTGGTCAATGGATTAGCAGATAACTTCTTTGGTAAGAACCCAAGTTATTCTGCGATTAAAGATGGTGGAAATTCAAACAATAGTTTTGTTGACCCATTTAAAGATTCATATACTACTTACCTGAAATCGATTATTGATGAGGTAAGCAATCACCCAATCCAAGGAATACTCCTTGATAATATTCGTTTTCCTCACGAGGAATACAGCTTCTGTGAACGATGTAGACGCTCATTTTCTAGTGCATATGGAATTGAACGAATGTTTTCATTAGGTGATATTCAAAGGGACCCAAATTTAGGGGCAGAATGGCTTAATTGGCGCAAAAACAGAATAGAGACTATTTTACGGGAACTTTCACAGACGATAACATTGAAAAAAGATTTATCCGTTTCCATAACAATAGATATTGACCCTACTTTGGAAGGACCAATCGGTGCTTTGAAACATTTCGGTCAAGATATAAATGTTACAGGAAGTTATGGCATTCCAGCAATTCATTTATCTGCTTGGACTCCCTATCCAGCTTCTCCAGATACTTCAGAATTTCAACTCTTGATAAAAAACCTAGATTTCGTAAAGAAATATCAGGCTAGAACCCAACAAGAAGTTAATCTTTTCTTATGGGGCGTTGAAGATGAATCCATCTTACCGATAATCGACTCCCTTAAAAAAGAGGTAAAATTCAAGAATATCTTTATCCAAAATCACTGGCCAAGTGATTATCAAAAACGACGAGAAATACATCTCGGTTTAGTTTAACCATTCAAACAAGATGTTTTTCTTATTTTTCTTTATTTTTATTATTATATCACAACTGATATATTCATATACAAAGCTAGAAATAATAAGAAAACATAGTTAATTAATAACGATAGGTGTTTTTACCTTTGACAGAGGAAGTTTTCAAAAAGAACGTCACTAGTTTAGAAGAGATATATACTATTTTAGTTAAAGGAGAGTCTAACTCCAGCCAAGAAGCAGAATTTCGTGTAGCTATTATTGACATTATTTCTTCTTTAGAAGCTTCATTAATAGGAGAGAAAGAAACAAATAACGAATTTATTGAACTTTTAAATTCTGCAAGAGATATGATACTTGATTGGAATCCCAAAAATCATTGGTTTAGACATCAAAAGAAACTAAATGGTATTGTAGAGAAAGTTATAGTCCAAGCTAAAAATGTGGTATTTACAAATGCTGATACTTCTGAAGCATCTCAAATAAAAGATGAATTAGCTGCTCTAAAATCTGAATTAAATGATTTGCGTTCACTAATGAGTGCTTTAGTAAAAGAAAATACTCCTGTTTCAGATTCTCTCGATACCGAAGAGAAAATGGATTCGATTATTGAACAACAAATCGAACCAATTGAGAAAGAAATAATCGAAGAACAAGATAAAGCAATTGATCCTCCTATCATTCTCCCAATAGAGCATGCTCTGCAAACAGAAAAAGAGGATCCTCTTCCTCCTGTGATTGAACATTTAATAGAAGAAGAAGTATCAGTTCAAGAAGAAGTTTCATCATTCCAAGCAACATCTACAATTCAGAAGCTCTCCGAGAAAAGAGATCCAGAGTCTGATCCAGAAACTGTATTATCTCAAATGAAATCTATTATTGACGAAGCAGAGGAAGAAACAAAAAAACAAATCTCTTCATTTGTAGAGCAATTATCTCAAGAAGAGCGCTCTCAACAACCAAAAGAAGATAAAATAGTTCTACCAAGCATTCCTGAGGAAACTTCAAAAGAGGAACTACCTATTCAACCCAAAGAATCAATTGATTCACAAAAATCAGACGAAAGCGATTCGTTAGTAAAACCTTCTGAAATTATAAAACAGCAAAACTCTATAGTCAGTTCTCAACAAACTGCTGGGACCGATCCATATATGCAGCTTCTTACCCTTGAGGCGGAAAAATACCGTTTAGAGAAAGCTATTGAGAAAAATGAAACTGATTTTCAAGAAGGATTAAAAAGCAAATTAGAATTCGAAGAATATATCCAGCTTATTAATAAAGAACTAACAACCATTAGACAGCAAATTTCTTCTCTAAGGCACCTGTTGACTTCTTAGAATAGATCTTTCAATGAAATTATAATATAGTGTAATTTTAATAAAGCCCATACATATAATTCAAAAGTTGATGAAAAAAATGAAAACTATGACAATGGAACAACAAAAAGTGCATTTACTTAAGCTAGAAAAAGGCGATGAAGTACTTTCAAGTATTATTCACTATGT